>CAYNTN010000033.1:0-37798 GCA_964399995.1 uncultured Ignavibacteriaceae bacterium | reverse complement strand
AATTAGCAACCATTGAGTAGCTATAAGAGCTATGAGTAGCTTTCATTTTAATAACTTCCTTGATAAAATTCATTAGTATTGGTATTTTAGCACTCCAAAATAAATTATATTAGATAAATTACGTTTTGTTAGACGATTTAACAAATAAGCTTGAAGGTGTATTAAAAAAAATCCGCGGGCAGGGTAAGATCAATGAGAAAAACATTGATGAGTCCCTTCGTGAAATCCGGCGTGTTTTATTTGATGCAGATGTAAATTATAAAGTTGTCACTAAGTTTATCAATGATGTTAAAGAAAGATCAATTGGACAAAATGTTCTAACAAGTATTACACCGGGACAATTAATAGTAAAGATTATTAATGATGAACTAATTAAGCTGATGGGTTCTGAAAGATCTGATATTAAATTTTCTGAAAGAATTCCTTCCATAATAATGCTGGTCGGTTTACAGGGTTCCGGTAAAACAACATTTTCCTCTAAACTCGCAAAATATCTTAAATCCAAAGGGAGAAATCCTGTACTTGCTGCCTGTGATGTTTACAGACCTGCGGCTATTGAGCAATTAAGAATCTTAGGAAAGCAAATCAACATTCCGGTTTATAGTGATGACAATGAAAAGGATCCTCTGAAGATTTCAAAAGCTGCCATTCAGTACGCAAGGGAAAACGCAAGAGACACTCTTATTATTGACACAGCCGGACGTCTTGCAATAGATGATGAGATGATGAATGAGGTTTCAATTTTGAAAAACGAGCTTAAGCCGGAAGAAATACTTTTCGTAGTTGATTCAATGACGGGACAGGATGCTGTAAACACAGCTAAAACATTTCACGATAAGCTTGAATATGACGGTGTTGTGCTTACGAAATTAGACGGTGATACACGCGGAGGAGCTGCATTATCAATTAAAGCAATTGTCAATGTTCCGATCAAATTTTCGGGTATAGGAGAAAAGTTAGATGCAATAGAACAGTTCCATCCGGACAGAATGGCTTCACGGATTCTGGGGATGGGTGATATAGTTTCATTCGTTGAAAAAGCTCAGACTGAATTTGACATAAACCAAAGCGGCAAACTCGAAGATAAGCTCAGGAAAAATAAATTTGATTACAACGATTTTTTGGATTACATGGGTCAGATAAAAAAAATGGGTTCACTTTCAAGCTTAGTCTCTATGATCCCGGGTGCAAATAAATTAATAAAAAATCAGGAAATTGACGATTCTGTACTTACAAAAATAGAATCGGTAATTTTATCCATGACAAAGAAAGAGCGTGAGAATCCGAATATTATTAACGGTACAAGAAGAAGAAGAATAGCAGACGGCAGCGGCAATCCTATACAGCAGGTTAACAGGGTGATAAAGCAATTTGAAGACATGCAGAAAATGATGAAACAGTTTAACAGAGACAAAGGAAGAGGATTAATGAAAAAAATGAAATTACCGGCAAATTTAATGAATGAGCTGAAAACATAATTTTTCAGCCGTGTATTATAAAATAAAAAACAAAACATAAATTGGTAAAATTAAGATTAAAAAGAATGGGTAAGCGTCACTATCCTGTCTACAAGATAGTAGCCGCTGATTCCAGGTTTCCAAGAGACGGAAGATTTATTGAATCGTTAGGGACTTATAATCCGAATCCGGATCCTATGGAAGTAAAACTAAAGGAGGAAAGAATTAAATACTGGCTGAATGTCGGTGCTCAGCCAACTGACACCGTGCGAAACCTCCTTAAAAACGAAGGATTAATTCTGAAGATAAGGCTTGAGAAAAAAGGATTTGCATCTGATGCCGTGGAAACTGAATTTCAGAAATTTTTATCCGGAAGGGATTTAAAGAATCAAAGAGCAAAAGATAAAAAAATACGAAGAAAACTCAGCAGAAAGTCTAAAAAAGCATCTAAAGATAGTGATGATAAAACAGCCGGGACAGAAAATAAAACCGAAGAAGCAAAAACTGAATCTCCTGCTGGTGAACAGGCTCAGTAAACAAAGCAACTAAAACAGGTCAGAGAAAGATTTTTCAACCATATTCAATCATTGTTCTTAAATTAAATGAAGGAGCACCCAAAATGAAAGAATTTATTGAATTTATTGCGAAGCATCTTGTTGATAAACCTGAATCCGTGAGAGTGGAGGAAATTATTGAAGATGAGAACAGAGTAAAGTACATACTGCATGTAGAAGACAGCGAAACGGGTAAAGTAATAGGAAAATTGGGAAGAACTGCAAAAGCAATCCGGACATTGCTTACAGCGGTTGCTTCCAAGCATGGGAAAAGAGCATTCATGGAAATTCCCGATAAAATCAAAAGGGATAATTGAAATTGAGTTAATCTTTGTTGGATTATAATAATTTTATCGCAATCGGAAAGATCGTCAGGACAATTGGTATTAAGGGAAATTTGAAAATCATTCCGATGACTGATTTTCCGGATAGATTTTACAGTATCAAGAAATTATATCTCTTTGATGAGAAGAAAAAAAATTTTGTTGTAAATAGTATTTTCGGGAACAACGAGTTTTTTATAACAGACTGCAGGGTTTTTGACAAATATATTAATCTGAAATTAGATAATTTTGACAATATAGAAAGTTCAGCCGGACTTGTAAATCTGATTGTGATGATAGATGAGAAAGATCGTGTGAAACTTCAAGACGGCAGTTACTATTATTACGAGTTGATTGATTCCGGCGTTTTTGATAACGGCAGGTTAATAGGAAATGTGATCTCAGTTTTAAATTACGGAAACGATGATTTATTTAATGTTAATTACAAAGGTAAAGAGATACTCATTCCATTTAATAAAGAGTTTGTTAGGAAAATCGATTTGAAAAAAAAGAGAATTGATGTAGAACTGATAGATGGTTTTTTAGATTAAGGAATTATTGTAGTGTTATAAATTGAATTTGCATATGTAAACCTGACAGGTTTTCAATATGAAATTTTAACAGTTTAGAAACAGACTATTAAACCTGTCAGGTTTATGAGATTTGAAATTATAAGCGCAAATCCAAAGATTCTTGAATGTTCTTTAAGTAACGGATTAATCTCACGTGCTTTAAGCAAGAAATTATTAAATATTGATATTCACAATTTAAGAGAATATGCGCGGGGTAAATACAGACAGATAGATGATTCCCCTTACGGAGGGGGTTCGGGAATGATACTAAAACCCGAACCCATTTTTAAAGCCGTAAAAAAACTGCAAAAGAGTTTAGTGTATGATGAAGTAATTTTCTTTTCCCCGCAGGGTATACGTTTTAATCAGAGTATGGCAAATGAATTTTCTCTGAAAAAAAACCTGATTTTGATTTGCGGTCATTACAAAGGAATTGATCAAAGGGTTATCTCGAAACTTGTCACAAGGGAAATTTCAATAGGCGATTATGTATTGTCATGCGGAGACATAGCCGCTTATGTTTTTATTGACGCAGTATCAAGACTGATTCCCGGTGTCCTCGGAGACGGCGAATCTGCTATTACGGATTCGTTTCAGGTAGAATCCGGATTTGATTATCCCCAGTATACAAGACCTGAAGTTTATGACAGACTGCGGGTCCCAAAAGTTTTATTGTCGGGTAATCATAAAGAAATAAATATCTGGAGAGAAAAAAAAGCGAAAGCGAAGTATAAAAAAATTTTAAAAATAAATAAGAATCAAAATCAGATCGGATAAGGAGTAATAATCATGGAGAAAACAATAAATCTAGTAACCGCAGGTCAGATAAGGACCGATATCCCCGTGTTTCACGTTGGAGATACCATCGGTGTTTCAGTTAACGTTATCGAAGGAGATAAGGAGAGAGTACAGATATTTAAAGGAATAGTCATGGGGATAAAAGGGGGAGGCATCAGCAAAACATTCCGTGTAAGAAAAATCTCAAACGGTGTAGGTGTTGAAAGAATTTTTCCCGTCAATTCACCCCGGATTGCAAAAATAGAAGTAATTAAAAAAGGCAGTGTCAGAAGGGCAAAACTTTATTACCTGAGAGGATTGACAGGCAAGGCAGCGACCAAGATCAAGGAAAAGAAAAGAGGTAAGAATATTCAGGTTGTTTCGGAAAAAGAAATTACCGAAACTAATGGAACAGCACCGGTGGACACCATTCAGGAAGAAATGGTTTCATAATAAATTCATATTACATAAGCAAAATTTCAACCGTCAATCTGAATTGACGGTTTTTTTATAATTCAATGAAAGATAAAAAAGTCTTTGTCTGCATTGCAGGGAATATCGGCTCCGGCAAATCTTCTCTTACTAACCTGGTTGCAAAAGAATTCGGCTGGAAACCTTACTACGAGAAAGTAAATGACAATCCTTATCTTAAGGATTTCTACAAAGACATGAACAGATGGTCATTTAACCTTCAGGTTTATTTTTTATCACACCGGTTCAGGACGCACAAAGAAATTCTTAATAAAAAAAAATCAGTAATTCAGGATAGAAGCATTTACGAAGATGTTGAAATTTTTGCAAGAAATCTTTATAAATTAGGAAAGATGAAAAAAAGGGATTATGACAATTACAGACAGCTGTTTAATGAAATGACAAGCCTGCTTCAGCCGCCGGATTTGCTGATTTACCTCCGTTCAAGTCTTCCCAAGCTTATTAAGCAAATAAAACTCCGGGGGAGGGATTTTGAAAAGGACATAGATACAGGCTATCTGGAAAAATTAAATTCAAGCTATGAAAAATGGATAATGAATTATGAATTAGGCAAATGTCTTATTATTGAAAATGAAGAACTGGATTTTGTAAACAGCAAAAGGGATTTTCAGAAAATTGCGAACCTGATAAGGGAAAATATAAAGTCTTAACAATCTTATGGAATTCAAAGACCTTAAACTGCCGGCCTGCAAAAAATTAACCGGATATAAACCTTGCATATCATACAAAAACTGTTTGGAAAACGGTTGTCAGCTTGAAAACAGCGAAACAAGAACAGGCAAGAAAATACTGATCATTTCACTTGATGCGCTTGGCAATGTTCTTCTTAACACTTCCATTCTCCCCTCTTTAAAAAAAAAATATCCTGAAAGCACTATATACTGGATCACTATGCAGAATGCGAGACCGGTATTATTTAATAACAATTATATTGATCAGATTTACAGCTGGAATGATGAACACCGGATGATACTTAAGAATATTGAATTTGATGTTTTATTAAACTCAGATAAATCTCAGTATGCCTGTGCGTTTGCCAATGAAGTAAATGCAAAAAAGAAGTTTGGATTTTTAATGAATACCGACGGAAAAATAATTCCTGCCGGTCCGGAAGCCATTTATAATTACAATATGGGAATTAATGACGAGTTAAAATTCAGGCAGAATCAGAAATCAGGAAGCGAAATAATACATGAAACATTCGGATTAAAATTTGAACGGAGTGAGTATGTATTTAATTTTACAGAGGATGAAATTGAATTTATAAGAGAATACAAGGAACAGATAAAATATGACAGGAAGAAGATATATGTCGGGTTCAATACAGGCTGTTCAAATTTATTTCCAAATAAAAAGATGACAGTTGAACAGCATATTGAACTAATCAACGATCTGGGAAACTACGATGACTTTAAACTGATCCTGCTCGGAGGAAATGAAGACACAGAAAGGAATCTTAAAATTTATGAAGGACTGTCCAAAGAGGTTCAGAAGAACATAATTTACACTCCGACAAATACCGGAATTCGCAACGGGGCTTGTTTCATGAGCATTTGTGACATTGTGATTTCAGGAGACAGTTTTGGAATGCATCTTGCAATTGCTTTGAAAAAATATGTAATAGCCTGGTTCGGTTTGTCTTGCTGGAGTGAAATTGATTTATACAACAGAGGAGAAAAACTAATACCCGAAGGTTTGTTTTGTGCTCCGTGCTGGAATAAGAGATGTCCTTATGACCTTGAATGCATTAAAATGATTGATCTGAAGAAGATAAAGGAACTTGTCAAAAAATTTGCATTGGTTAGACCCATAATTGAACATTACAACTGACTATGATTTCTTCCCGGTAGATTTATTTCCATGGTCATCCTTATCATGGAAATATTTACCTACAAACGAGTTACTGTATTTTCCCACCGAAGTAATAACGTAAATGATAACAATAACAATGACAGCTATTATTGCAATTATCCAGATTGCAGTTTCCATAATACTATATAAATTTTAACTACTGATTTCTAGATTTAAACAAACTCTTATCTCTGTAAACTCTGATTCTTTTTGCATTAGAAATCGAATTAATTCTCTCTTCTGCGATTTTTCTTGAGGCATTCTCAGTGGGAATATTCTCTTTCTTTGAAATTTCTATTATCTTCTTCAAAATATCGTAAATTCCCGATGCCTGCTTCAATGCCCTTTCTCTGTTGTAACCTTCGAGTTCATTATAAACATTAATCAGACCGCCTGCATTAATTACATAATCCGGCGCATACAGTATTCCCTTGTCCTTTAGCATCTTACCGTGTTTCTCTTCTTCCCCAAGCTGATTATTGGCAGCACCTGCTATAATTTTTACTTTTAGCTTTGGAATAGTATCGTCATTAATAATGCCTCCGAGTGCTGCAGGAGAAAATACGTCGGCTTCAGCTGAAAATAATTCAGCATCAGAAATTATTTTAGCCTTATACTTTTCTACAAGGTGTTTTAATTTTTCCTCATAAATATCATTTACAAGTAATACGGCTCCGTCATCAAACAAATATTTGCACAAGTGCTTTCCAACATTTCCTCCGGCTCCCTGTATTACTACTTTCTTTCCTTCCAATGAATCGCTACCGAAAACTTCATTAACACAAGCCTTGATCCCCACAAAAGTTCCGTAAGCTGTTACAGGAGATGGATCGCCGCTGCCCCCGATTTCAATCGGTATACCTGTTACGTGACGTGTTTCCATCATAATGTATTCCATATCCTTAATGCCTGTGCCTACATCCTCTGCCGTAATGTATCTTCCCGACAATCCCTCTACAAATCTTCCGAATGCCCTGAATAATCCCTCAGTTTTCTGTGTTCTGGAATCCCCTATAATGACAGCCTTTCCTCCGCCGAGATTCAATCCTGCAACGGCTGCTTTATAAGTCATTCCTCTTGATAATCTGAGCACGTCTATTAATGCCTCATCATCACTCGCATAATTCCACATACGGGTACCTCCAAGTGCCGGTCCTAAAGTTGTATTATGAATTCCGATTATTGCCTTTAATCCTAATTCTTTATTTGAACAAAAAACAACCTGTTCATGTCCGTAAGACTCAATTAAATCAAATGTTTGGAAACTGGTTTTAGCCATATTTATTTTTATTTAATTTTTAATTCTTTAATTCTTTAATATACTGTAAGATGATTCATTAATTTGAAAAAGTTCGGGGTTTAGAGATTTTCTTATGTAAATAAAAACATCATCTACTGAAATATGTGCCATACATTGAGGTACCTGGCAACCGTAATCATGTCCAAGATACAGACATGGACTGCAGAATTTATCGCTTTGAATCAATACAGCATTTTTGCTGTATGAGCCCCATTTTGCCGGATTTGTCGGTCCGTGCAAACCCATTGTTTTGGTTCCGACACATGAAGCAATGTGAAGCATTCCTGTATTACTGCAAACAATTAATTTTGCTTTCTGCACAATCGCAACAACATTATCAAGCGGGAACTGTCCCGCAGTATTGATTACATTTTTACCGATACCTTTTTCAATCTCATTGCATCTGTCCAATTCGTGAGTTGCAC
Source organism: uncultured Ignavibacteriaceae bacterium (assembly GCA_964399995.1). GTDB lineage: Bacteria > Bacteroidota > Ignavibacteria > Tepidaquicellales > Tepidaquicellaceae > JAGPCH01. The sequence continues at coordinate 30,047 of CAYNTN010000033.1, read as the reverse complement.
CCGTGATCAATATTCTTATGTTCTCATCGTAATTTACAAGCCGTTTTCCCAGATGAATATAATTCCGTACATCCCATTCCCTCGGTTTGCCATTTTCTCCGCAGCCGGGATGAAGACAAATTACTGTTTTGCCGTCAAGTCCGTTAATTTGCCAAAAGCTACTTGCAAAATTATAATCTTCTTTTGTTAAAAAATATTCTAATTTTTTATCCTCTTCAGTAATATTTATGCCCACAGGGCTGAGCAAATCGAGGAAGTTTTCAAGCTCATGCTTATTTCTTAAATGCGGAACAACGCTGTCATAGCCAAAATGTTTATGCTGTCCCTTAGTGATAAAACCTATAGTGTAGTCGGCTTTTGCAAGCAATGTAATTATAGCATTTATTCTTTCCCATTGACCGGCGTCTATTATAAGCTCATACTTTTCTTTTCGTAATTCTTTCATGAATCTGAGGAACAACAAAGGATTTCTTAAAAAAGAATGAACATTACAGTCAATGATTTTATTAACATAAGGAATTTTTTTTATAACAGAGTAATTGATCTGAGAACACATGAATGTAATCTCTGCGTTCGGAAATGCATGCTTCAATGTTCTGAGTGTCGGAATTAAAAGAATGGAATCTCCAATTGCCGCCAGCTTTATAATGAGTATCTTTTTTATATTTTCAATCGGAAGACGTCTTTTCCTTTTTGTAAGTATGGATAAAAGAATTATGACAGGAATCCCAATATATTTATCGAAAAAACGGAAGATCGCTCTTCGCTTCATTAATGCCTGATATACTGAAGAATAATTTTATTTCTAATATACTTAGAAATGAATATATTATCAATAATAAGATTTTAAATAAATTGCATCCCGATTACTTAAAGCTGATAGAATATTCTATAAAAGCAAAAAATTTTTCATACTCACCGTATTCAAAATTCGCAGTAGGAGCCGCTTTACTCACTCCGGACAATAAAATTTACACCGGCACCAACATAGAAAATGCTTCTTTTTCACTGAGTATTTGCGCAGAGCGTGTTGTCTTTTCAAAGGCTGTTTCAGAAGGCGAGAAAAAGTTTATAGCTGTTGCCGTTGCTACAAGCAACAATGATTATATCTATCCATGCGGAGCATGCAGGCAGTTTATGTTTGAATTCGGCGGAGAAATTGATGTCATAATTGTAAAATCTGAAAAGGAATATATAATAAAAAAACTTTACGAGCTGCTTCCGGGTGCTTTTGATAAAAATTCACTTAAGGATTTTAAGTAATGAAAATTATCCATGAAGATTTGTTTGGAAATCTTGTGATAGCGAGACATTTTAACAGTTAATCCAAAATATGAATGAGAATTTACAAATAAGGACGCATAAAAAAACCGGCCATATTGAAGTAATTTGCGGAAGCATGTTTTCCGGCAAGACCGAAGAGCTTATCAGAAGAATACGCCGGGCTGAAATTGCAAAGCAAAGAGTGAAGGTATTTAAACCTAAAATAGATAATCGTTACAGTGAATTTGAGATTGTATCTCACAATGAGCAGTCATATCCATCGGTTGTAGTCGAAGATGCAGATGAAATTCATGAAAAAAGTTTTGATGTTGAAGTAATAGGAATTGATGAAGCTCAGTTTTTTAATAATAACCTTGTTGAAGTTTGCCAGAATCTTGCGGACTCGGGAAAGAGAGTGATTGTCGCAGGACTGGATCAGGATTACCGGGCTTTGCCGTTTGAACCGATGCCGCAGTTATTGTCAATTGCGGAATATATAACAAAGACTCTTGCAGTATGTGTTATCTGCGGTGCGCCGGCAAACAGGACTCAGAGAAATTCAGAAAGCAGCGAACAAATTTTAGTCGGAGCAAAAAATCATTATGAAGCCCGATGCCGGCTTCATCATGTAGTTCATTCCGAATCGTTTAAGGAAATAAATTAATTTATACGTGTATTGTTCTTCGGAATTTTTTTACCACTAAGGCACTAAAGGCACAAAGGGTTATAAAGAAAATTTGAGTCTAATAAACCCAAATGTTCAATAGAAACAAAAAGAATTGTGAAACATAGTTTGCAAAACACTACCGCCCGCCTATTTTCTTTAGTCTTTAACACAGGCAGGTAAAGACCGCCCGCCTGAATGTAAAAAATCACAGGCTTAATACTGCAACGGGCGGCAAAGAATTTTTTCTTACAATTTCAAATTCTCTTAAGCCCTTAGTGTTCTTCGTGCCTTAGTGGTAAAAAAAGTTTCTTTTGAAAATCCGGAAAGACAAATGCGATCCAAAAAAAATTTTAATAATATAAGCGTTGTATGAAAAAATTCATTTGCCATTTCTCAATAATTTCATTCTTACTTCTTTCTATTACTTCATGCGGAAAAAAAGATTCTCAAATATCTGACAAAGAAACTTCCGAACCTTTAAAAGTAGGTTTAGTTTTTGACATTGGAGGAAGAGGTGATAAATCTTTTAACGATGCCGCATACAAAGGACTCGAAGAAGCAAAGAGCAGATTGGGAGTTGATTTTGAAGCAATAGATCCCGGAGAAGGATCTGACAGGGAATCCGCACTGAGAAAGCTCGCAAGCAGAAAAGATATTGGTCTGATCTTCGGAGTAGGTTTTATATTTACAGATGATATTAACAACATTGCTAAAGAATTTCCGGATAAAAAATTTGCATGCATTGATTATTCCATAGATCCTGCAAAAACAATTCCGTCAAATGTCGCTGCTGTCGAGTTCAAGGAAGAAGAAGGTTCATTCCTTGTCGGAGCATTAGCTGCTTTAGTCACAAAGACAAACAAAGTAGGCTTCATAGGCGGAATGGAATCTTCTTTAATAAAGAAATTTGAGACAGGTTATAAACAGGGAGTGAAATATGCTAATCCGGATTGTCAGGTATTATCAGCTTATGTAAGCGTTTCACCGGAAGGATTTAAGAATCCGGGCAAAGCAAAAGAGATTGCATTGAGCCAGTTTATCGGCGGTGCTGATATCATCTATCACGCATCGGGACTTTCGGGACTTGGATTATTTGAAGCAAGCAGGGAAAAAAATAAATTATCAATAGGCGTTGACATGGATCAGCAGAATGAAGCTCCCGGATTTGTTCTTACAAGCATGGTAAAACAAGTGAATGAAGCTGTGTTTCTTACAATTAAAGACTTTAAGGAAAATAAGTTTACGGGCGGTATAAAAGTGTTTGGTCTGAAGGATAACGGTGTCGGATACGTTTATGATGAGAATAATAAGAAGTTTATTCCTGCCGATGTTAAAGAAAAATTAGATGTAATAAAAAGTAAGCTGATATCGGGTGAAATCAAAGCTGAGACTGAATAGTTCTGTTTATGCCTTTTTACCGGTTTAAGATTTATCTGATGTCTTTTCAGATGAATCTGACTTTTTAATTTGCAGTCTTCAGCATTTATGATTATTTCCATTGCAATATTAATTTTATTGCAATTTCCAAATGATAGGTTTTATTGGATCGTAATTCTGATATTAAGCCCGCCTTCCTTAGAAGTTCTAGGAACAGTCGTGACTGTATTTCCTGTCGGCTCTGTATTTATGTATCTGTAAAAGAGCTGCATTGATACTTTTGAGCTTAAGGAATACTGAACGGAAGGATTTATTGTCATTACGGAAGATCCGTTTCCCGCAACTTTCGTACCGCTTCCGGAAGTTGCATATTCATAGTTTACAGGCTCGTTAGTCAGCTTCGATAATGTCAATGCAAAAGAAATATCGTTTGATAATGAAAGCCCGAACAGCGGAAGATTGAAACCGGACTTTGAAAAATTCGCATTAATACTCCATTCATTTGTATTTAAAGTCTGAATATTCGCCCCGATGGGATTTAGATTATAACTGACTCCTGAATTTATTCTGAACGTCGAGGTCAGATTTCCTCCCATGACTTCTTTGAAATTAAAATTCAGACCGATCAGAGGACTGAACGCCTGTGTTACTGTTTGTGAATTTGGAATATCAAGACTGTTGATGTCAATTAATTTGCTTTCGGTATATTCGCAAACAAAACTGTTATCAAGTGAAACCGAATTTGCGAACTGAGCAAACAAAGGAAATTTTTCCAGCCCTGAGAATGTCAAAGTCCAGTTTGGAAAAGGAAGTGCAGCTATTTCCGATTTAAAAGAATTCGTCAGATTCTGTCTGTTTTGTGTAAGATCGTTTGGATTAAATTCATAACTGAAATCTTCAATGTTCCCGGCAAAGAACATGGAGTTTCCCGAAGCTATAGAACTGGTTTTGCTGGTAGGACTCCCTATGTCACCGAACTGGTTTGATGAATATATGTAATTATTTGTGAATCCCCACCTTGTTTTAAATGTCAAAGCCATAGATATTGCCTCCGGAAGAATCGGATTGATTGTTGCAGTAAATGCCAGATCATTTGATACTCTGTAAATGTCAGCAATCTGAGTGAGGTTGGGTGCTCTTTGACCCGGATACAAGCTGAAACCCATCTGGTATAGTCTTGATGGTCCGTATTCCGCTTTTGAAGTAGGATAGAACCAGAAATTACCGAAGCCGGGATTGCCTGTTACTCCGCCGTTTGCAACTCCGTTATTTTGTGTATAAGTAACATTTATATCACCGGGAAGGAATGTCTTGAATAATTTTAAAATATCTGCGATGCTTTGTTTGTTACCTGTTTCTTCTACTGAATCTCTGGCTATTCCTTTTGCTCGCAGCTTGTTTTCTTCGGGTCCGCTGCCGCCGAATAAATTAAAAACTTCCTGTAACTTGAAATTGGCTGAAGCAACAATCGTGTTATCCACACTTGTTGCATATCCGACATTTACGTTTTGATTCGGGTTAACCCAGCCGTATCTGACGGAATAATTTCCAGTAAAGCCAAGAAACCTGTCAATGTAAGGAAAATTAAATTTCGGATTTATGACGACCTGCTGAGAATAATCAAGATCTTCCCCGAAGTTAATTAAACCGTTATTAAAAAAAATATCATTGAATATCTGATTATCCGGTCTCTGATTCAGACTTGTATCAACCTCAAGCGGTGTCAGATCGCTTCCAACCCTGAAATCGTAATTTCCGTTTATGTCAATTATCCAGTTCTCCAAGAACTTCCAGTCAAACCCGAATCCTCTGTTTGCCTTAAAATCCCTTGCTGTAAAATCTTCTGTATTCAGCTTTCTTTGCTTGGATTCATTTCGCGATCGGTTGAATGTAGTGTTTGCAGTAAAATTTTGTGAGAACAACGGTGCCAGAGGAATGAAAGGAAAGAAAAAATACAGCTTGGCTGAATTATATTTCTCTCCAAGCGGCAGTAAACTTCCAAGGTTTACGTTTAAAGCATCACTTAATCCGAAATTAGTTCCGAAGGAAACTCCGCCGTCGTATCTGAAATCATCTTTGATCTCATAAGTGTAGTCCCTGGCAATTCCAAAATCCGAATTAAAATTAAATCTTAACTGATTGAAAATATTTTTAACCAAATAATTGCTGCTCGGAAGATTGAACTGCATGTTACTGATATTAATGCTGTTTCTTACCACAAGAGTCTGGGCTTCAGTGTTAATGTTATTCATTGCAAGTTCAGCCTGCTCAACGCTTCCTGTAGCATTCAGTACCTGGTTATATCTTTCTTCCGCTGCGTTATCAAGCAATATGTCGGTTCCGGGATAGTATTCCGGATTAATTATATTTTCTGAATGCCTGAAGGTAATCGGCAATGTAATGAAGTTATTCCATTCTTCGGATATTAACGATGAGAATAGATTGTTAATAAATTTATTAGTATTAATTGTTGTGCTAAAGTCCCAGGCTAAGACGGAATTTCTTGTTCCGACTCTCGAATCCAGTCCGTGAAAAAACGGATCTGTGCTTGAAACTGCGAAATTAATATTTAATAAATCGGCTAATTCTATGTTTGCTCCTGCAGTAAATGCAAATCCGTTGTCGTCTATTACATTCACAAGCCTGAGTTCATTAAACCATACACTTCCGGAGATTGCCGCATTCAAAGCGCTCCTGTTTTTTTCAACTCCTAAAATAATTTCTTTAATACTTTTTAAATCAGGATTTCCGTAAACCTTATAAGATGATCCCGGCGGTCCATTAATTGTATCAACTTCAACGGGGATAAGAGGATTTTCCCTGCCTAATTTTATTTGAGTCAGATCTCCGAAATCAATTTCAACGTTGTTGAGTGAATTCCATGGCTGACCCGGTCTTACATCAGGATGTATCGGAGCCTTGTATTCGTAATAATTGTTAGAATCATTTCCAAATCTGACAACCATCACTGCATCATAGATATTCTCATTTGTATAATTGAATGAAGGGTCACCGTTGACAAACAATTTCATTGACCTGTAATTAAACAGATCAAGGGGAGCGCTGCTGAAATCCTTTCTGGCTATTTTTCTGACACCGTTTGTAAGGTTAAAAACCTCGACTGAAAGAGACTGTTCATTTGATAATGTATTTACGTTGTTCTGACCTCTGATAGTCTGCCTTAAACCGTTTCCCGGAATCGGACTCTCATAAATCTGCGGATTTTCTTCAATGCTTACCGCTGTAATATTATAAGTTGTATCTGTTTTATTCTGCTTTACCCACTGATTTCCTGTAAGGCTTATATCATATAATTGTAAACCTACAGTATCATTAACTCCGGTGATCCACATTCTTGCAAACTGAATGTTGGTAAACACTGCATTACCATATGCTCTTGTGTATTCGGATAGCGGTATCTTGTATTGATACCATCCGTTTTTACCGGCACCAACTATATAAGGATTATTCTGAGTATTAAGACTGATCTCAAATTGAAAGTAATCATTTCCGTTATTAACATTCCCTGTGCGGTTCAGGTCTTCAGTATCCGGTCTTCTTCCACCTTCAAAATTTAAATTATTCTGAGTTCCGTTAATTATAGAATAGACTACTGCTCCTGAAGAGTTGTTATTATCCAAAGCGGGATCAGGTCCAGGATCAAGCCGGTTGGGATCAGTATTTAAACTGTCATACAATGCCCTTTCCTGGTCATCATTCAAGTAATCCACTCCAATATCATCCTGAAGTCTCAATTCACCGTTTCCCAATGAATCTTCTGTATCAAGCTTTCCGTTTGGGATTGCATCCTGGCTGATGTTTCCTAGGTCTATTACCAATTTACCGAAATTTCCTGTATTCCTGCCCTGTTCAATCCTCATACTGAATTCAATGAAATTTATATTTTCATTGACGAGGTCATTGCTGGTTGTATTCAGATATTTCATTACTCCGTTCCAGGTAGTTGACTTATCATTGTTGTTATTTATTCCTATAGTATCGTACAAACCATTATAATTATATATTCCGCGTTTCGAAGGATTGTAAACCATGTAAAAAGGAGTAACCGTATTCTGGCTCGCCTGAACATCTTTTTCCGGATAGATATCAGTCAGTATTGCACTGTTAGCAATATTAAACCAGCTCATCTTTCCTCTCTTTGACTGTTTATACTTTATGCTGTCTTGCGGTCCTATAAAGTCGGAAAGAGGAACTGAGGCAAAAGTCCAGGTATTATATGTTCCGCCAAGAGCTACAATCTTTTTAACACCTTCCATGTCGTCTATGTAAGCTACAGCTTCATTATTATCAATCGGGATTACACTTTTATTAGTATTGGGATCAGGGTTTATTGAAGCAATTTCTCCTCTGAGAGTAATTTTGGAAGGAACTTTTGTATTATATCCGGGCAAAAGATTCACAAGATTTGTTAGCAGCTTTGAATTAAATTCAGTCTGAAAATCAAGTCCCAGCATAGTATTATTAGTCGGCTCTTCACCTATCCTTACCTTATCATTAAGCGTTTCCTGTTTTAAATTCACAACGGTAAATCCCAGCTTGGTTTTATCGGAAACTTTATAATCACCCTTTATTCCCAGAAATGTTTTTGATGCGAGAGTAAAAAGATCGTTCGTTTCATAGGATACTTTAAGATTCTTAGATAATAATGCTGCGGCATTTCTTATTACTACGGTTCCGGTTGAGTAATCAACTGAATAATCAATGTTCGGATCCAGTGTCTGTTCCCCTATCTTCACAACTACACTTCCCTGAACTACATTAAATCCTAAATTTAAGGTATTGCTGATTCCTGCTTCACCTCTTGCTTTGCCTCTTATTTCATAATTATTTGCATTAGGAAGCTGCTTGGAATTAGTCTTTAAATCAGTATAAATCTGAGGATACCAGTATGATGAATCAATTGTTATTCCGTTTATTGTGTCTCTGAGATTGGTTAAAAACGGTTTTAACGAAGGAAAAATTATGTAACCGTTTTCCTGATCAATTGTAGTCCCGGGAAGAAAATCAAACTGTGTATCCGGTCCTCCCGATCTTCCGTTTGAATACTTATCGAGCCCGAGAATTGTAATAATATATGTATTCAGATTGTCGATCGGAAAAGTCGGATTATAAATTCCCTGATTCAGAAAATTTATCCTAAATTCAAATCCTTCCCTTACAATTCTCGACACAGGAAGCCGGTATATATTTTTCATTTTAAGTTCCCAGGCTAATGTGTTGGATGGTATCAATGTATTCACTTTTACCATTTTTAATATCAAAGTGTCATCAGGGTTAGCGCCCGGATCAGTACTTATCGTTCCAAATTGTTCTGCCGTCTGGGTTCTTTTGTATGCAACGCCTGCAAAATAATTATCCGGCAAACTTATTTTCAGGGTAATAAATCCTGCGTATTTATTTAATGAATATTCACTCGTCTGAAGCTTTCTCACATTACCAAAGGCATTGATTCCCTGCTGAGGATTTGTAACATTTTTTAAAGCAGGGCTGTATCCGCTGTCCGGCATCTCTCCCAAATCTACATAGAGAGCTGCTTTCCGGTAGCCAACAGTAGTATTGTCTGTCTGAACCCAGACTTCAAACGATTGATCATCAACACTAAGTAAGCTTGTAGTTTGAGAGACATTTGTATTATTAAAATAATCAAGAAAGCTTGCTTTATAAACAGTATCAAGGAAATAGTGATTATCCGAATAATCCCATGCTTTAAGGAAAAATTCCTGCTCTACTGCTCCTCCGCTGTAATCTTTTACTTCAGTCTTGCTTTTCTTTTGGGAAACAACCGTAGAAAGTGAGAGTGCGCCTAATTGAAAATCACCGATCACCCCGAACAACGCCTGCGAAGAACCAATGAGACCAGAATTAGTCTGAAGCGATACGTTACCTCCTTCAATTCTTTTTATAACTTCATCTGCATATCCTTCATATTTTATTTTGAGCTGATTTTCAAAATCAAATAATCTTTGTGTGTTATAATCAGCGTCAATAAACAGCTTGTCCCCGACAGTTCCTTTTGCAGTCAGCTGAACTTCCTGCTTGAAATTTATGCTGTTATTGGAACTGCTCAAACCTGATATTATAGTCTGATCACTGGTATTATTCTGATATGATGCTGTTATGTCGACGGCGCCGTTTATTTTCAAACTTAAGGACGGGGGTCCGAATATGCTTTCTGATTTAAAGGGAAGAGGAATTGTAATGTCCGTTATCTTCTCAAACAGTTTACTTATATCATCCTTAGTATTACCCTGAAATTTTTCACCGACAAGATCACTGAAAATAATATTTGAATTTATTTCGGAACGTTGTGAAAGATAAGTATCAAGCGGAATAATCAGAGGAGCTCTGATATCATAATCGCCAAACTTTTCGGTTATTACAACATTACCGGAAGTATCAAAACTTAAATCATACTTTATGTTTGAAGAGTTCTCAAGAAGAATCGGAGAGATTTTTTTAGGGATTTGTGTGCCGAAAACATATTCCGGTACGTACTTAAAATATTTTATTCTTGCCGTCGAATCCACGGGAAGCAATCTAGTAGAGTCGATTGCCTGTAATGAATCGCCAGAAATTCCCGTAGTGTCATCACCTGTTATTGTCTTTTTATAATTAAAGTTGCCGCTAACCCTGTCTCTTCTGCCTTGCGAAAAAGAAACATTGCTAATAACAAATAGAATTATTATTATTATTAAAAATAATGGTTGAAACTTTAAAACATTATTTTTTATTGAAGCAGATCTCAACTACTTGGTTTTAATTGCAAAAAAACGTAATTTTTCTCCGATAGGCTTTATTTTAGTTAATATAAAAACTTCTTAAATTATTTGACAATTTCTTACCGAACTTAACCTCTGTTCCGTTTACTATCTATTTTTGTTATCAATTATAATTATTAAAAACTTAATTTTCAATGTTTAATATTAAAAACCTTATTTTTTATCTTATCGCTTTTTTTAATTTAGTTCCCTTTGATAAAGTATATTCTCAATTTGATCCTCATCCTGAATTAAAATGGTTTACAATTGAAACAAAACATTTTTATGTTCATTATCACAGCGGGACTGAACGGACAGCCACTACAATTGCAAAAATTGCGGAAGAAGTTTACGGACCGATTACTTCTTTATATAAATACCATCCGGATCAAAGAGTTACTTTCATTGTCAATGATGTTTCTGATATTGCAAATGGGGCAACCGATTATTTCGGTAACAGAATAGAAATTTATGCATCGGGAATGGATTATGACCTTCGAGGAACACATAACTGGCTCAGGAATGTAGTTACACATGAGTTTACACATGCAATTCAGGTACAGGCTGCTATGAAATACGGAAGGAAACTTCCTGCTTTTTATCTGCAATGGCTGGGTTATGAAAATGAAATCAGACCTGATGTTTTATACGGTTACCCTAACGTGATCGTGTCTTATCCTTTATCTGGAGTCGGTGTACCGGCATGGTTTGCGGAGGGAACGGCTCAGTATCAGAGACAGCAGCTCTCTTATGAGTATTGGGATTCACACAGAGACATGATTTTGCGGAGTTATATTGAAGATGGAAATTTACTTACCTGGGGGGAAATGGGACAATTCTCATCAATCACAGGTCTTAAAGCTGAATCAATATATAATCTTGGATTTGCATTAACACGGTACATTGCTCAAACTTACGGTGAAGACAAACTGAAATTAATTACTTATCATCTTGGTGATTTTCTGAATTTCAGCATGGACAAGGCAATTAAACAAACTCTGGGAATTGACGGAAAAGTTTTGTATGACGAATGGAAGGACTATCTTAAGAAAGATTACGATGTCCGTCTTGCTGATGTGAAGAAAGACAGAATTGACGGTGAAATAATTGAAAAGACGGGATTTGCAAATTATTACCCTCAGTTTTCACCTGACGGGAAAAAGATCGCATATCTTTCAAATCAGGATTTTGACTACGGAACAACAGGTTTATTTATATATGATATTAAAAAAAAGAAAAGCGAAGGTATAACAGCGCCGGTTTCAACCAATTATTGCTGGTCTCCTGATGGTAAAAGAATAATTTATGCAAAAAGAAATTCTCCGCCTACGATCCATCATTCTACTATCTATGACTTGTATGAATATGATCTGAAATCAAAAGAAGAAAAAAGACTTACGGAAAACATGAGGGCATATTCTCCTTCATATTCTCCCGACGGGAAAATGATTTGCTTTGTAGTAAATAAAGACGGCACTCTTAATCTTGAAATTGCAGATGCAAACGGAACAAATTATGACCCTATTACGGCATTCAATAATGGAGAGCAGGTATATAATCCTAAGTTTACACCGGACGGCAAGAAGATCGTGTTTGATTATGCTTTTGAAGAATCAAGAAAATTAGCTGAAATAGATATTGAAACGGGTAAAATTGAATTTATTAAGGATGAAAAAGGAGTTGATTACAGAAACCCTACTTTTTCGAAAGACGGAAAGAAATTATTTTTCGCATCCAACAAAACGGGAATCTTTAATATCTACTCCATGAATCTGGAATCAAAGGACATTAAACAAATTACAAATGTAACAGGAGGAGCTTTTATGCCTTCGGTGGACAGCAGCGGTAATATTACTTACTCTTCATACAAATCTACGGGATACAAAATAGCACTGCTTAAGAATTTCAGAGAAAATAATTCATCTCAGCTTGGGGCTTATAAGCCTCCGGAAAAATTAATTCCAAAATATACTGTTACGGATACTCTTATTGCGGGAAGCCAGTATGACTGGATTAAGCTGAAAAACTTTAATGATAAAGATATTCCTAAGTATGAAAAGAAACCTTATAAGAGCAAATTCACTTCGCTTTCAATTGTTCCCGTATTAAGATTTGATACATATCAGAGACAAGATCAATACAGTTTCTTTGAAGCAATAAAGCCGGGTCTTTACTTTTTTTCAAATGAAGTGCTTAACAGATTTTCAATATTCGGAGGCGCTTCTATCAATGTCGAAGGTGAAAGAGATATTTTCCTTCAGTTTGAATACAATAACGGATTTCCTTTCTTCAAGGATTTTTTTACAAAGAAAGTAAAGTTCTTGCCGAGATTTACCTTGGACGGATACAACGTGACTAGAAATGCCGTGGTAAACATTGGTTTTCCAACAGACACAATAAGTGATGGTATTTCATACAATCTTCTTTCGTTTGATTTCGGAATGGCGTTTAATATCATAAATTACAATCATAATGTAAAATTTGGTTGGTCATTATCCAAGTATGATTATAACCTTGATGCATTTGCAATACCCGGTAGCGGAATTTCAGTAAGATCAACAAATGAGACTTATTTCAAAGCGAGCGATTTTTCACTCACATATAATTATGATTACACTATCCCAAGTAAGAATTCAGATATTAATCCTATTGGAAGAAAGCTTGAACTTCGATATGATTATGAGATTAGTGATATAAACCCCTCGATTGATGTAAATGACGACGGATCGATTTCTACAATTTATGAGACAAATAAGTTAAATAAACTTTACGGAGTCCTTACTCAGGGATTCGGACTTTTTAATAACAAGCATTCGCTCACTGTAAAGCTTACAGGCGCGACAATCTTCGGTCCGCCTGTAGATGAATTTTATAATTTCTACGCAACAGGATTGCCCGGTATGAGAGGTTATCCATTTTACTCATTAGGCGGCGGAAGAATGGCTGTAGCAAATTTAACTTACCGATTACCAATCTTTACCAATATTGATACAAGGATTTCACCTTTGTATCTTGATAAACTTTATTTCTCTCTGTACGGTGATTATGGTAATGCATGGAACGGAAGCTCCGCAAAATTAGATGAGTTTAAATCAGATATAGGAGCGCAGCTGAGATTGCAGGCATTTTCATTTTATGTATTTCCGACCAGCATATTTTTTGACGCTGCATATGGTTTCAATGAGTTTACGCAGGTTTATAATGATCAGCTTCTCACTTACGGCAAAGAATGGAATTTTTACTTTGGCATGCTGTTTGGGTTCGATTTATGATTGAAAGAGATTTTGAGAATTTGTATTTTGCAATTTGCAATTTGCAATTTGCAATTTGTAATTTGTAATTAAATCTGCGCCCGTAGCTCAATCGGATAGAGCAACAGCCTTCTAAGCTGTAGGTTAGTGGTTCGATTCCACTCGGGCGTACGAAATAAAAGAAATTTTCAACTTTTATATAACCCATTTCATATGGGTTTTTTATAAACTAACTACCCTTAATTTACAAGTATTATATTTAATTAGCAGTTATTTAAGAGTTATCAATTTAGTAATCACTAAAAAAATCATTATGTCATTCTTATTCAAAAGAAAAAGCAGCGGATACTGGTACATCGGATACTATAACGAATCCGGGAAAAGAATAAATGCCTCTACAAAAGAAAAATTGAAAAGTAGAGCTGACTTGGTCCATGACCAATTTAAGAAAAGAAATAATAAGAATTTTATTCCTGATATTTTGTATCTCAATGATGTACAGGAAATCATTTATAATTATATAAAGAATAACTTTACTACTGGAACTTTGCTTATTTATAAATCAACTATTCATAAGCTCAATTCTATTTTTGGCTACAAACCGTTAAAATCTATAACTCTCATTGACATAGAAGAATATAAATCAAAAAGGCTGAGGTCTGTATCTCCGGTTACTTTGAACATTGAGCTACGAACAATAAAATCCTTTTTTAATTATTGCGTTAGATTTAATCTCTTGTCGTTTAATCAGCTAAGTAAAATATCTCAAATCAGAATTCAGGAAACAAAATTATTAACATTCACTAATTCAGAAATAAATCTGTTGATTGGAAATATTAGTCACAGAAAATTTAAACTTATCGTTTCAATTGCAGCATATACAGGCTTAAGACTTAATGAAATACTGCATTTGAAATATTCAGATATTGACTTAGATAACAAACTCATCAGCATCATTAACTCCGATCAGTTTACTACAAAATCAAAGAAAAACAGAAATGTTCCTATTCCGGATGCACTGGTTGAGAATCTTTCAGTTTTGTTTTCTGATACCGGCACTCCCCTTCTCATTGATTCTGACAGTTATATCTTTTCCGTTGATGGAAGTTCACCATACGATAAGTCGTACATAACCAGAAAGTTTAAAAATCTGCTTAGAAAACTTAAGCTCAATAATTCACTTCACTTCCATTGTCTGCGTCATACTTATTTTTCTAATTTGTCAAAGCTTAATGTTCCAATCAATTATATAAAAGAGCTTGCAGGTCATTCATCTATAAAGACAACGGAGATCTATCTGCATAACTTCCGTCAGGATCTGAATAACTTTGTGTCGGGATTTAAATATTGAATATTAATAACTTTCGGTTTATACTATTTATATGGAAAAAATAATAAAACATAACGGTAAGACATATTATCACGCTTCAAAATACAGGGAAGAAAAAAAGATTTCTTATCAGCAGATGAATAATCTACTTCACGGAAAGAAGTATAAGAAGAGGTATGTGAAGAAAGCGAAGGATGATGACTCATCTACCAAAGATAATAAAGTGGAATATAATTATATTGCTGCTCCGAAGTTTAAGAAGGGAACGGATTACATTGTCAGGAGAGGGTTTATTTATATTTCGGAGGAAGTGTTTTCTTAGAACGATTTAGATTTTGTTAAATTCAATAGTTCACTTTTAAGCGATCACAAATTCAAAAAAGGTGAATAATTTTGGTATGGTTTATTTTCAATATAATCTATTTTTTTACGCAGATTTTGATAAAGATAATATGAAAGAATTAGGACTCACCTGACATTTTTTAGAATCATCATTAACAATCAATAAATTGCATTAACATTCATTGTCCAATACTGATTTGTTTCCTCATTAGATATATTGTAATGAGTTACTTTGATACATTTAAGTATGTCGGTCATTTAGAAATTTTCTTAATTCTATTTCTTGAAAGTTACAGTAACCCAAATGCAGTTTTGTTCTAACTAAAATGTAAAATAAATTTGAAAAAATAGAATCAGCATGGTTTTTGACACAATAATCTTAGCAATCTTCGGTTTAGGTACAACTGAATTAATCTTAATTCTACTGATACTCATTTTACTTTTTGGGGGAAAGAGAATTTACGAGCTATTAAAAGGAGTTGGGAGAGGATTAAAAGAATTCAAAAAAGAATCAGATACAGAGAAAGAAAATGAATAACTTAATCAATTAAGGTTAAACCATAGTATCATTCTACCTAATTATGCTAAATAAAAAGTCATTCACAATATTTTTTATTGTTTTCACAACTATATTTACTTTTATAAAATGTACATCAGATGATTCATTAACAAAAAAGGAAACCCAACAAGGATTAGAAAATTTAGAAGAGAAAATTCAATTTACAATTAGTATAGAAACAGAAGGTAAGTTGCATAGTTACAAGCTTCCGGACAAGTATAATAATTTTGACCCAGTTTCTGCTGTTTCAGACGGATATGGAAATGTATACGTTTGCGGAAATATGGAAAATAAAATAGGGTTGTTTAAACTATTAGTGAAAGGTGGATACGAAAACGGAGTGTTAGTCACTTTCGAAGATTCACAAGGTTCACTTGATTCAGCAAAAAAATGTTTGATCAATAAGAAAGGTCAGATATTTATTATTGGAACAAGTACAAATTCCAATAAAACTGACCTTATACTCTTAGAGTATGGGAATGTGAAATTGGACAGAGTATTTCATCTTAAGCAAGATTACAGTTCTTACTGGATAAAACCTTTTGATTTTAAATTTGATGAGTTCGAAAATTTAATTGTAATGCTTAAGGT
Source organism: uncultured Ignavibacteriaceae bacterium (assembly GCA_964399995.1). Classification (GTDB taxonomy): domain Bacteria; phylum Bacteroidota; class Ignavibacteria; order Tepidaquicellales; family Tepidaquicellaceae; genus JAGPCH01. The sequence continues at coordinate 13,888 of CAYNTN010000033.1, read as the reverse complement.
AGTATTGGGTAGTACTCGTTCAGTGGGAATTATGAAAATTTGTTGCACTGACGAATTTGAATTAGCAAGCAAAACATATATTTATAACGAACCTGGCAAAGAAAACATTGAAGTTAAAGAAGGTTGGTTTGATGTAAGAAATAATGAAATCGTTTTTTTGATACAGAAAGACAATAAATATAGTCTTGTTTCAGTACATGAATATGTCGATGACAAAGTTAGAGTACTGCAGCAAAGCTCTGTAATTAATATAACGGATGATTCTAAAAAAACTTTTGCGTTTTTTAACTTGTCTATATCTATTAAACCTGAGAACCATTTTATTTTGGGAGGAATGGGTTTATATAAGAATAGAAATGAAAAGTTAGGGTACGTCTATGGAATAGATAATAGCACAAATCCAATTAATCACTACGAAACAAGTTATCTTCTAAACAATCAAGATGTGAATATAAATGCAGCAACAAGATATAATCAATACTTGTATCTCACCGGATCAGAAAGCAAAACTGGTGAAAAAAACGCAGCTATTTTATTAAAATATGATATTGGCGGAAAAACTTTTGAAAAACCAAATTTATATAGAAATGATCAGGGGGATTGTTTTGGAACAAGTATTACTATTTTAAAAAATAATATTTTTATTAGTGGTAATATTACAAATAATCAAAGTGAGAAATTTCTTTTATTAAGAAGAAAAATTGATTATGATATGCTTACCCAATATCAATTGAATGATAAATTGACAATGTTGAACATTGTATCTGTTGACAATTCCGGCGAGACGTTTTTTGCGCTTGTAAATGCGAAACAAAAGTTCTTATACAAATTGAAATAATTTATACTATCAATTATGAAAATCAAATTTTTTGTAAATCCACAGGCAAAAATCACAGAAATACGAAACGGACCCCCTCTTGGTGGAATCACTCCGGAAACAGATCTCAATTACTTTCTGGAATTGAATGAAAATGAAATTAAAGGTTCCTCAAATAATTTGAAAGATGGTCATGCAGGTATTAATAAGAATCTGTACGGAGGTGTGAAAACATCATGGAATTGCAATTTTTTTATACGTCCCTTGAAAAGGTATTACAATTTTAAATTAATAACTAGTATCCAAGCTTTAAAATCTTTTGAGGAATCCAGTCCCATAATTAAAATTGACATTGATACAATGGATGAGTCCGGAATTTGGAAACTCTTTTTAATTATGAGCGGTGGAGATGGTATAACCCATCTTAGTGACATACCATTTTTTGTTAAGAAATTGGAATTTAAAGAAAGTGAGAAAAATTTGGTTTCATTTGAAAGAGGTAAACCTCCTGAAACTTATTTCTACGAATTAAAACCCAATAGTTTTTATAATTTCAAATTTATGAGCGGTCTCATTTCAGCAACATCGAGTGTTGAAACGTGGATGAATATTATTATAGATCTGAAAGGTTAATTTTTTTTTGTGGAAAATAAAATAAATCACATCATTGAAGCAAATTAACAAAGGAAGAAGAAAATTTATCAAAACAATCGGAAAATCAGCAATCGGATTGTATCTTTTAAATGATTCTCCTTTTGTTGATATTTTATCCAATCAATTAGTAAAAACAGTTGTATCGGACCCCATATTTTATGTTATCTATCCAAATAGTTTTATCAATCTTAAGCTGCATTATATTAATTTTAACTTTAACTCGGGATCTTTAATCACTAAAGTAGAAGATCCAGATAAAACAGGTTATCTGATAGTTAGAATCCCCCAACAGCACATAGCAGAGACCTATTACGATATTTCTAAATCGGAATGTCCCTCAGACTCATCTGTTTCAAAATCATTTATTTCTTCCTATTCTTATATTTTATTCGAAACAGGAAATAATGATATTAATGTAAATAACATTCTTGACTGGAGCAGTTTCCAAATTATTTCTCATGATGATAATGACAAAACAGTAGGTAATTATCATCATCCAATCGAAAAAGATAAAATGTTTACAGATAACCCTAATAAAATACCGTTCACAGTTTTTGAAATACCATACAAAATGTTTTTATCTCCAATTAATAGCAATAATTTGAAGTTTGTGCATAACATAAATGAGAAAGTACTGTTTAGAATTGATGAAAAAGAGAAAAAACTTTACTTGTATGAACTTTGGCAAAGCAAGCTCATTATAAAAGAAAACTTAGCTCCGCCAGAATTTCGAATAATTGGATGGTCTGACAAAAGCGACAAAATAGATGATGATAAAATTATCCCAAATTCTGAACGAAGGATGCAGCTAACAAATCTCTCAAATTTGGTAGACAAGGACCGACAAACTAATTCAGAATCATTCAAAATTTCTTCTCTTGGCGTCACAACTAATTTAGAATACAATAACAAAAATCCCGATAAGTATGAACTAGTTAAGTGGCGTCAAGAAATAACACTGGGAAGGGATAATAATGCAGTAGTTGTCGGTAGGGCAATTGACCTGAAGACAGGATTAAAATTACTGGTAAGTGAAATAACAGAAAGACGAATCGAAAATGGCAGATCATTTCTTATTTACAGAAAAAAATTTGAGTATTTGGATCCGAAATTAGTTTATGACGACGAAAAATCATTTTCAAATTTTCCTTTTAAAGAAATTATACCGGTATTTAAAGGTAGTTATTATAACGATTACATTATTCCGGAAACTAACAAATGCATTATTCCATTAAAAGAGTCAGAAAAATGTGCTGATACTTCTACAGGAGCTATTAATCCAAGCAAGCAAGACATTATCAAAATGCCATATACTCTAGTTGATAAAAATGACGTTAGTATTAACAAGAATATGGAGCTATATATTGTCTTAGAAAATGATTTTAATGACAAGAAAAAAAGAGACAAAATCTTGACGGAATATGATAAGTTTGTTTCCAATAAAGAGGAGACATTAGACCTTGCCATTTTTTTTGACAAAGAGAAAGTAACATACACAAAAATTCCAGATGGGGAAGATATGGTGAAATCAGCAGACAACTCAACCCTCAAGACAGAGCAAATGCAGTTTTATTCCATATCGCTAGATCCGGGCTCAGAAAAATCCTATGATATGCCTTTTCCAATATTACCAAGATTAAAGTATGCTTTAGCATATATTCCACAGCTGGAAGGGATTGATTCAAATCCATTACCTCAATACCTTAACTATACTAAGGGTTATATTGAAGAAAAAGCAAATCCGGCTAAAAATATTAGCCAGACCTTTTTACAGATACTCAACAGAAAGAAAGCATTGGAAAGTATTGCCGATAAGGTGAAACTTATTCCCGCAAATCTTAATGACCAGTTTGAAGCAAAATATTTTGAGATGAAAGGTAAAGTCGAGGGAATTTTTAGTCATAATTATGATAGAATTGGTGGACTGGTCAATCCTGATTTGGTAATTGAGAACATTTCATTTCTAAAAAACAGCTTGACATTTCCCGAAAACATAATCGGTGAAGTTCAGGATAAATTTAAGCAAATAAACCCTTTAAACTTTCTGAAAGGATTTAACGCCGAAATACTTGGAGGCATTGAACTGAAAAAAATTCTTCAAAAGCTACTTCCTTTAGAAGAATGTCCAGTATTTGAAATTATTGATAAAGCAGAAAATGATCTCGATGGAATAAAGCAAAGAATAAAGGATATACAAATTCTAAGTAAGTTACAGATAATAATAGTAAAAATTACAGAAACGAAAAAAAATTTAGATCAGCTGCAAAAAGAGTTTGACGAAAAAAAGAATAAGTTAACGAAAACTCCGGTAGATGCTGCTTCTGCGTACATAAACAAATATATTAATTTCATTCGTGAGTGGAGTAAGCTCAATACTATTAAGACATTTATAGATAATTCGAACTCCAATATTTTAGAATTTGAAAAAAAAGTAATTGAAGATTTAAAGACTAAGCTAAATTTAAAACTAAATGATATCATTTCAGATCCGAATAGAAATTTAGAGAGCTTTTTTGAAAAAATTAAAGTTATCTTAGCAGGATCAAATTTGCTTTCATCTTTGGATTCTTTTATTTTAGAAATTCAAATCAAAATAAATAATTCTACTAATGCTACTTTAAATGAAAAATATTATAAACTTATAAACGTAATAAAACTCAAGCGTTCAGAGATTGAAAAAGTTATAGCTTCACATTTTGAACCTATAAATGGTTCAAAAGGTATTGAAGAAAACTGCAAGGATTATCTTATTAAAGTAATGAAAACTGCAAAATTACAAAGAGACCTTTATCCAATTATTAAGTTGATGATTAAAAATCACTTGTTTGGTCTTCAGATGATAAATAAAGATTATCTTAAACAAAATTTGTCAGGCGCGAGCAAGGAGATTATCGAAGGTTTAGACAATTTTTTAACAAAAGATTCCTTATTGCCGAAAGATGATGTTGACGTTGAAAAACTTCAAAAAGAGCTGAATGAAAAGTTGAAAGTTGAAAAATTGAATTTTACTGGTCTCTTTAATCTTTTGAACAAATACAAAAAGGATTTTGATAATTATAATCAAGATTTCTCAAAACTTATGTTTGATACAGTTGATGAGATAAATTCATTCTTGCCGGATGTAGTGGAACAGTCAATAACAAAAGTTAAAGCTGAGGTCACATACCTTAAAAACCAATTTGATGAGAATTTGAAAATAAAAGTAAATGATGTAAAAACGAATGTTGATAGATTTATAGCTCAAGCTTCGTTAACTGACACCGTCGAAATCTATAAAACATACTTATGCCGACTTAGAAACATTAATGATAATCTTAAAGAGGCAAACACAGTCTTAAGCCAGTTACAAGGTTTCCAAATCTCTTTAAAAGATGCGGAAAGTACAATTATTTCTGAATTTGAAAAATGGGTAAAAATTAAAAAAGAGCAAGGGACAAATATTTTTTCAGAATTTGAGAAAGTCACACAAAAGACTTCGATTGAAAAAAAAATAGAAGCACTGGTTAATTATTTTATTCAAAACATGTACCTAGAAGATATAAAAAGTCTCAAAGATAGTTTGACTATTATATCGAAGAATATTGGAGAAGTATTAAAGTCAGAAATGAATAAGAATGAAAATATAAAGGAAATAGAAAATGAAGTTTCAGAAAAGTCAAAGCAAATAAAAAAAGCAAAAAACGATCTGTTAATTGAATTCAATAACTATCAAAATGAGGTAAAAGAAGCTTTTGATAATATTAGGAAAAGAATAAATGAATATTATGATGAGCTTAAAAGTGCAACTGATCAAGTTGTTAAAGAGATAAAAGATAAGATTGACATATTTGAGTATTTATACAGCTTACTAAAAGGGTCAGTAAATCTGGAGTATTCATATAACTGGAATACAAATAAATTTGAAGAAGCGGATCTTGGTTTTGTTAAATTTCTAAAAGGCAGTAATGCAACCGAGCTTAAAGTTGATGTAAAGACTAAAGTAGAAATAAATACAACAAAAGATGGAAAATTCAATCCAGGATTGAAATCGATTACATCTACTGCTAACACTGAACTGATAGATTTTGGAATAAACTTCTTCAGAATAATTACAGTTTATTTTTCAAGAATAAAATTAGAAACTGGCACGAAAAATACAAATATAGATATCAAGATAAGTCACGTTGAATTTGATGGTCCGTTGAATTTTGTAAAAGCATTTCAAAGTGTATTGTCTACACTTGATAAAGGAATTAAATTCGATTTTGGTAAGGAAGGAGTCTTGATAGGGTACGAATTTCCAATTCCCAATATTATAGGAGGAGGGTTCAATTTTGTAAATATAAAGATTGGGATCCGTTTAATACTACCGCTAAAAGCAGGTATTCCTGCTAAAGTCGAATTGGGTCTAAACACGCCGCAAGATCTTTTTTTAATAACAGCTGGCATTTATGGTGGAAGTGGTTGCTTTGTTGCTGGGCTTGAGACTAAAGCTGGTCAAAAGTCATTGGTTCTTATAATGGAGTTTGGTGCAGTTTTATATGCTAACTTCAGTATTGGTGAAGGATATGTAAAATTATTTGCGGGCATTTATTTATCGAGGCAGCCGAATTCTGTCGAGATAAGAGCATACATTATTTGCTCGGGCTTTGTAACGATTCTTAATGGATTTGTTGAAATTTCCATAATATACTATATGGGACTAATAGGAAATGGCTCCTATCTGGAAGGATTGGTATCAATTTCCGTAAGCGTTAAAATTAGTGTCTTCTTTAAATTTAAAAAGACTTTTACTGTGATAAAAAGAATACACGGAACGTCTTCGAATACAAGTTCCCCAATGGCAGGAGGAATTAGTAGTAAGCATAAAGTTAATCAAATTGATACTACTGATCTACCCGGCACTTCTACCTTAAGCGTAAATACAAATTCACCGAATAAAGTCTGGGAGAAATACATAAACACATATTATTATGTCAACTAAAACTGAATTTGAGGATTTTATACGCTCAGGAGGCAAAATTTCAGCTGCTGTTTATCCATATGGTGTTGATTCTAATACCGAAAATCCAAAATTTTCTATACTGTTTGGATTTCATTCAGAAAATATCGATCAAATAAATATCCCTTCATTAGGTAATTTCATGGAGGGATTTTTTGATTCTTTATCCGAGATGAATGGGCACTTCCAATTAAAAATTTTAGATACTGGGTGTGATTTATCTGTCAAATTTAATACAGCCCAATTTGAAGAATTTAAGAACAGATGGAAAAGTCGGGATATTCAGAATGTAATGTTTAAACTCCCCCAAAATTTTCCTGATGATCCTCCTAAAGGGAGCGGGGAACGTGAAATAGCTCCGTTCTTTGAACTCGAGGATAAAATCTTGGAATCTTTATTAGTTAAACCATACGATCCAATTTCACATCTTGTAGAATATTTAAGTGAAAGAAAACGTGTAAATCCGGAAATTCAATTTTCGGAGACTGATATTGCGGCATATGTAAATTCCGTAAAAAATGAAGTCAGGAATAGAAAAATTTTATATGATTCTCTTAATGCCAAAGCCAGGGAAATAAAACCTCATTTAATTGCGGCCTCTCAGCAATCAAGTGAAATTAACATATATGAAATTGTAAACTATATACAAAGACATCCCAAAGCAGCTTGTGAATATGGACTTCTGCATCACGTTGTATTCAATTGTAATAATTATTGGAAACAAGAAACCGTTTCCAGAGATTTTACTTTGGATGTTGGAAAAGAATTCGAAGATAAGTTCAAACTGAATGATCAAGGGCATATAGATTTTGATACATTTGAAGCAAGAACGTTGAAAATAAATGGAATAGATAAACATTATCATGGGATACCAGGATATAATGACAATTATGGCTGTCACAAGATTGGAAATAATCAGAATTACCACCTTCTATTTATTAATCCAGAGCAAAATATTCAATCAGCAGGATTTAGTGCAGAAACTATAGAAAAAGATTTTTTGACGGAAGGAAAGATTATAGAATTAAGAGATCTGAAAATTCCAAGAACTGAAGGTATGATACTTTTTAAAACCACTGATAAGAACTCTACATTGAATGAAAATTCAGAGAATATTTCGGGTATAATAGGACAAACAGTTGTAGCATTTGAAAACAAAGATTCATTACATTCTTTATGCATCCGAAAAGCTCAATATGATTTTAATTTTGAAGTCCAGGAAAAAGAACCTATAGAAGAAGGGTGGATTACGCCGGATGTTAAATTCCACGGAATAAGTAAAGATTATTATGGACAAGTGATTTTTAATTGGATAGGGAACAATCTTGCAATGCAGGATTTTATATATAACTCCCCAGAAAGCAAGGACCAGAAATTAAAACAAGATTATGAGGATAAAGACTACTTGAAAAAGTTTTTTGAAATAAAATATGATTATGTGGATTATGACAAAATTAAAAATAACCCTACCTACAGGAGTTTGATGCTTGTTGAAGGGAAGACTTATGGATTTGTTTTAAAGAATGTTTATTCAAACGGATATACAATACCAATTAAAAGCAATAATAAATTCGAGTTAAGTGTATCTGATATACTTAATTATTCGGAATATTTGGATATTTATTCTGTAAGAAAAAGATTCAATCTTAAGGATCCACTTCGACCACCGGACTTCATCATGGGAAATAATGAAAAAGATTCACTTTATTCACTTGTTATCAGAGATAAAAGTGATAATATAGAAAGAACCCTTCAATCTCCAGAGATTGATTTTCAATTTCTTCACTTTTTAGGGAAGTTACAACCGGAGTCAATTGCTAGTGATATTAACACGTATTCTAGTAATACATTCAGACTTTTAGAAATTTCAAATAAAAAAGATAAATTAATCAAATATATTCCTGACATAAGACCTGACATAATAATAATCGAACCAGCCGACTGGGCAAGCAGAAACCTTTTTTTTGATAAAGAAAAGAGATATAAAGAATTCACCGAAAATGGATTCTTAGCTGATTCTAATGGTAATACTTTGGATATAATCAACAATATTAACAATAACAAAATAAATTTACTACTTTCCAATTTAGATAGTAATTGCAACAATGATGATTGCGAAAATTTAAAATTATCCAAAGTCGAAAAAAATATTAAAGTCGAACTAAGAAGTGGACTTCAATTGAATCTGAAAATCAAAAGAGGAAAAGCCATTGATAGCAAGCTAGCAGATCCTGTAAAATTTTTCTTAACTGGTTACGTATTCGAAACATGTGTTGATGAATCCTTAAGGTATCCTGCTCAGGTTTTTCAAATCACAAATGCTATTTTACCAAGTATTGTGCAACATACATATAAAGAACAAATCTGTTCAAGACCGGATTCAACTTTAAACATAAATTGTGATGCTACAAGAGTATTTATTAATTTAAAATTACAAAACTATGACTATAGAGCAATTGGTAAGATTAAGTTAATTAGTAAAGGAAAATGGTTGAGTGATGATGGCTTTACTGCTGTAATTAACGCAAAGGATTGGATAAAGAATAATAGTGAATGTGATAAACATAAATTGCTTTCTACAGAAATTTGCAAAGAATATTTTGATCTTCCTGTTAATTTAGAAGAGGATGGTATCTATAAGAACAATTTCGGATTTGAATTCAATTTCTTGAAAAACTCAAACTATTTTAATGGTTATAGGGAAGGAAGACCAATAATTAGAATGGATATTGCTCCTGATTCATCATTGAATCTCTACTATTTCAAATTGGATGTAAATAACATTCATTTAGCTAAATTGAAGTTTTTAAATGAAGATATAGAAATCAAACAAAACTCAAATGGAGGAATACAAAATGCAAACATAGAATTGACAAGTGGCATCAAGTGGAAATTTATTGTAGGTTTTAAATTTGATAAGAATTTATCGACACTTTATGCAGTTCTTACAATTAAGAATAAAGTTAGTGATAAAGAGAGTGAAATTTGCAAACATTATTTTTTTAATAAGAAAGATGAAGAGATAGCTAAAAACGAAGTAATAAACCTTACCGATAATATTCCTAGTGTGAGTCATTATGTTGATAATGTACCATTACCTTTTAATGATTTAAGTGAAAAAAATCTTCAATTGTCTGAAGACCTTACAATTAAGTACTGTAACGAACGAAATAGAGAAGTTTGGATCGATTTTATTTATGATAAAGAATTTTTTATTTATAAAACCGATAAGTCCGCAGGATTCTTAAAGAAAGATGTGACACTTCTTGGAAGCAGCAGATTCAGTGAATTTTATTCTAACAATACCAATGTAGAGCCTTTAACACTAGCTTCTTTTCCATTGATAATACCCAATAACAAAGTTCCGGCTGAACCAAGCTTCCAAATGTATCCACTTCTATTACATAAAGAAGAAGTAAAAGATGGTTCCACTTCAAAAAAAAGAATTTGTCAATTGATGTTTGAGATCGACAGGCCAAGGCAAAATGGAGAGTACTTCGCATTAGTTTATAAACTTCATAACCAAGCTCAGATTGACGAATTTTGTTGTGCATTAGGTCGCGATATAACTACTAAAAAAGCGATCAGTAAAAGTGAAGGTGATATATTTTTACCAGATTCTGAAAAAAATGAGAAGTATCTGAAATATGCAATTCCAGGTATAAAAACAGGTAGATATCTTGATAAAAGTTATAACTTAAAGTTATACAATACCTACTTTGATTATGAGAAAAACAAGTGGATTTTTATATTGGACTTAAGTGAGAAAATAAATGAATATAAATTGTATAATCCCATTTTAAAAGTTGTTGCAGCAAATTATCAAATTGAAGAGTGTACTGATGAAAAATTCAGAGTTTCAACCTTTACAAAACCAAAGTATATTAATGTTCTTAGTCCAAGGACTATATCGTGTAAAAGAGAAAATGACATGGCATATTTAGATATTGAAAGTTTAGGATTTATTAAATTAGCAGATCTTCCTGCTGATGTATATATGAACAAATTATTTTATAGCATTCGAGAAAAAAATACAACGGGAATTCATACTAAGAAGCCGGAATTAATCGAAATACCAAAAGGAGGTATTAAAATTAAAAGTGATCAAACCCTATGCATTTATGAATTTGAAACTTTTACAAATACTAACAGAATAAATAATGATTTTTTTGATGATTCCGGTTACAGGTTAATTTATGCAGAAGAGTTCTAGAATAGAATAATGCATTATAATTCTAAATCTTGAATTTATTTTTAAAAACTAAAGAAAACTAAAATGAAAAAAAATAAATTAACAATTTTAATATTAGTAGTTTCCTTTTTTCCGATAAACTATGTTTCATCTCAATTTGTATCTTTTGATAAGGATGTTTACAATATAAATGAGGAAGTTACAGGATCTTTAAAAGTTAATGTAATAGGTATTCATAGTGAACTTTTGAAACAGTCGTTGCCGCCCACGACAGATTTAAAATTTAGAATACCTGGGAGTGATTCAGCAGGATATTATAGAGTAGATTTTTATTTTTCCACAACTAATATTGAAACACATTATGTCTTAGTGTTACCTTCCAATGAAGGTAAAAAATCCAATGAAGTTTACAAAACAAAGAAACTTAAAAATAAATACGTAGATTTAACTCAAGCTTTAATTAAATATAATAAAGACGGGAAGGATTTTTCAAAAATGCTTAGTCTTGCTACTGGAGAGTACTTCAAAAGTCATGCTGTAGATGTTGGTTTAACTGTAGTAGTTTGTATTTCTGTTCCATTGACTAGTGCTGGAGCCCCAATTCTTTCCCCTGTATTTTTTGCAGCTTGCAAGGCACAATTTATCGGTTCAGCTAAAGATTTATCTCTAGAATTTTTAAAAGCCGCTGTTGAAGTGTTGTATACAGATGGATACTTGAATAAAGAAACATATAATACTCTCAAGCAAGACCTAAAAGTATTAGATTTTTCTATGTCTTTTATTGGAGCTGAGAATAGAATCTCAGCAATAGCTGCTATTTTCAAATTGGTTGCGAATCAGGATCAGGTTTCATTAGGAATTGATTATGGTGATCAAACTTATAAAAAATTTTCAATAATTCTTGATATATTAGAAAAAAGTCCCAAATAATTGTAAAATTTGATAATCATTAGATTAATTAAAATTTTTTTTGCTTCAAGACTTCTTCATGCAACCATTAAAGTATTATACCTATGTTAGTATTTTTAAATTGGTCAAGAAAATAATCAAATCCATCAATACGCAAATTTACACACCCATCATCTAATTTGCTAAAGGTGAAGTATTAATTTTCCAATGTCATTTGAAACTGGTAGAAGAAATTTTCTTTAGCACTCATATCATTTCATTTTGAACTTAAGAAAGAGCTAATTCACTTTGATGCGCAATTTGGTTACCCACAGAGGACCATTGCTAGTTATGACCTGACATTGTCATCCAATGGTGTGGACTAACAAGGGACAAGATGACTTGACATTACTTGACATTAGTAATTACACTTACGTTATGATTAGATTCCTTATTTTCGGAGCATTTCTTTCTTTCAAAGTTTTTCCATTTGCAGTCTGACCATCATTGTAACCCATTGTAAGCGTTTCTACCCTCAAGATATTAGGTTGGTTACCCATAAAGATCATTGGCAGTTATGACCTAACATTGTCATCCAATGGTGTGGACTTGCATGGGTAGTGGTGACCTGACATTGGTAATTACCCTTACCGATGATGTGTCTGGTTGCTTCAAGTCTGCTACTTTTCATCGAGCGTTTTTTCATTGGTAGTCATGACCTTACATTGTCAACAATGGGCTTCCTTAATTTGAGCTGTTGCACGGTTACCCATAAAGACCATTGGTAGTTATGACCTAACATTGTCATCCAATGGTGTGGACTAACATTGGTAGTGGGGACCTAACATTGGTAATTACCCTTACGCATGATGTGTTTGGTTTTTTCAAACCTTTTACTTTACATCGAGCGTTTTTGGTATCGTTCGATTAGGAGTTTTGCATTGTCTGAGGCGGTTCCGAAAGGATTTGAGAGCACTCGTTTTATCGCAGCAGCTCCGGCGGTTGAGGGGCGTAGTATGTTTCTCTAATTCATGTATTGATATTTCGGTTTATATACATTATATTTGCATATCATGGAAAACAAGAAATTACACATTACTGAGATCTATTTCATTAGGAATGGTAATAATCTGAGAGCCAGGCGGCTACTAGCGAATTTTCTCGGATTGGATCCGAAAGAGTGTAAAGTGCCTTTAAATAAGTGTTCACGATTACTTAAAAGGTTTGTTTCAAACTACAATTCCACTATAAAATCTAAGAAGCATCAACAGCAGACTTTATTTTAACAATTCCTATGCCATTGTATCCTTAAATTAAGGGTAAAAATAAATGGATATTTTCTTCGGTTTAGTGTCTGTATATTTGTATAGTTGATTTAATTAATCTTTTATTAATCAAAACAAAGAAAGGAAATGAAAAACTCAAAGAAAATCAATCAGCTGCTTACCTCTCTTAAATGCCTTATCAGTACTGCCATCCTGCTGCCGGGTTCCAAAAATCCGAAATATAAATTCAACATTCGCAATTATTGTATGTCACTCCTCTACACTGTAAAGAATATTGAGGAGTATTTCGAAAAAAATTGCTGCATTTCACAAGCACAGTTAAATTTAATTAACTCACATTTTAAAAACCTAAATAAATTAATTGATCATGTATAGTGCAAGATTTGAAATCCCAAAAGAAGAAATTGCAACATTCTTAAATTCAAATTCCCATTTATTAAGTAAATGTGAATTATACAGCACAAATTATCCCGAACATGTAGCTGTAAATTTCACTTCTGATGATGAATTTCACGTTACTACACTCGACGAAATCTATTATCATATTTCAGATGATAATAGAAGAAGAGAAATGAGTGCAGAAAATCGGGATCTGCCGTTCTAATTTTTTTTTGCCCTGTAATACCTTATATTTATATGGTATTACAGGGATTTAACTAAAAACAGTACAATAACTAAAATAGAAAGGAGTTAAACAATGTTCACAAATTTAAATGAAGTCTTATCGGTTCCTGTTCCTGCTCAGACTGATTCTTACATACCGGTATCAAATAAACATCTTATTGATTCGGTAAAAATGCAATTGAGTTCAAACGGTCTCAGTGTCTGCAATGAACAATATGAGCTCTCTAAGAATGGTCTGCAGATGTTTGGTTCCATGAGCATTTCAACTAATAGTATAGATTCAGTAATGGTAAAGGAGTTCGGATTCAGAAACAGTTATGATAAATCGCTTCCGGTTGGCTTTGTATCCGGTTCAAAAGTCTTGGTCTGTTCAAATCTCATGTTCAGAGGAGACATTATTTTAATGAGAAAACATACATTGAATGTTTACGGTGACTTTGAAAAAC
>CAYNTN010000032.1:0-37811 GCA_964399995.1 uncultured Ignavibacteriaceae bacterium | reverse complement strand
CAACCACTCAACCACTCAACCACTCAACCACTCAACCACTCAACCACTCAACCAATCACTTCACAATCAAAAACTTCCCCTTCTTCACCTCACCCGAATTTAAATCCTCAACCGTAAATAAATACAAACCGGTTGCTATTGCCTGCTCACTATCAGTGATCAAGTCCCATGCGTGTTCGCCTCCGGCAAATTTTTGTGTACCATCGGAATATGTATTAAACCATTCGATTTCACTTCCGTTGTATGTTGCTGCGTCGTGCTCAAACTGATCCACAAGATCTCCCGATAATGACCACACTGTTATTTCACATTTTGAAGGCAGATTATAAAAATAAATTTTCCTGAGATATTCTTTTTTATTTCCTTCTCCGTCCCATACTGCACTGCCGTAATACGGATTCGGATAAACTCCGACCTCGGCATTTGCATCATTGTTCGCAGGAGTACCGATAACAATTCTCTGTGCATTTGATAAAAGCGAGCTTTCAAGCGATCCGAGATTCTGTGTAATATCACCTTTATCAAAAGCAGTTACAGAAAATACATATTGAAATCCATTAAGTAAATTTGGGAAATCAAACCTGTAATGATAAGCATTGGTATCACCGTCAAAATATTTCGGTTCAGATAATTTTATAAAATTAAAACCAGTATTATTGCTTACATTATTGTGAGCGCTGTCAAACTGACCCACCACTTTTAATAAACTTGTCAAATCCTGATTCAAGGTCAGATCAGCTCCGGGATTTGTCCTGTAGATATTATATCCCTCGAAATCCTCAATGTTTGAAATCGGATCAACAGATTTTTCGGCATTTGCTGCCCAGTATAAAGTCACTCTCTTATCGCTGATTTCTGATTTTACAATTGGTAAATCGGGAGGGGAGGGGAGCTTATATCCGTTGTCATAAGCACTTTGAGCCCAGCTTGCTGAAACATTTAGATTATTTCTCTGATAAGACGAATCCCATGTCGTAGGATCTGTTCCGGATTTTTTTGCACAGACAACAGCAAACACAGCATTAATTGTATCCTGCAAATATCGTAGCGAAAATTGACCGTTGTTTTCATTCCTCACCGGTCCGTATGAAACCAGTGTCGAGCGATTGCTCGGTGTGTGTCTGAGCACATCCAATCTCGAAGGAACAACTGACGGATTATCAATCGAATCATTGGGATTTGTTTTCAGATATCCCTGAAGCTTTTGATACTTGCCTGCTCCGTCGGGCGAAGTGTTATTATCAACTGTTGGAGAAAAATATAAAGGGTCAGTTGTATTTCTGAATTGCCATATAGTAAAATGTGTCTTTGAATTTACATTTTCTCCCGCAGGTTTCGGACTGATCCCGAGAAATTTAAACGCGACATATGAGTCTGTAAAACCCGGATCACCGTTGTAATCATATTCATAAGCCATTCTGTAAGTGCTGTCATATCCGTCAGCTCCTTTACTGTAAAAAGCCGAACCCACGGGAGGTGTAATGTTTGTATTCCGCACTACACCATCACACCACATGCCGACAAAAATACTGTCAATAGGATTATTGTTCCCCCTGTATCCAATGTTTACGATCTTGTAATTCAGTATTACCCAGTTGTTTGCAAAATTAAAATTGTAACAATAGGACTCCAGCAAAACCTTAAATCCCATCGGTATATGATTCTGAATTACCGTTCCGCCGGCTGTGAGGTTTGTATCAAAGAATTCGCTCACAAAATCCTGATGTGATACGGCATCAGGTCTGTAATTGGGAGAAGTCTGAAGTGAAGATCTTTCCGTGATTCCGGAACCCGGTGCATTGGTGAATTCAAATCCTTCTGTTCTGCTGAGTGAGGACACATCAACAGCTGCAGTTGAAACTCTTATATCACCGTCTTTTACTCCTCCAATCCATATCCCCCCGACGAACAAATTTTCTATACCTGAACCAATAGGATACTGACATGATGGTTGAGTGGGAAAGGCTGCAAATCCGTTTCCGATGGTTCCGTAATTAGTGACAGTTAATGCTATATTTCCGACGTTGGTATATTTGTTATTGACATCATCCTGAATATCCAAAGGGAGGTAAAACGCAGTAACTGTTATTGATAAAAATATGAAAGAAAGAAGAAAACAAGTTTTTGAAATTGAGCGGTAACTATACTTTATAAATACACTTTTTATCTTTGGGATCATTTAAAATTATTTTTGAAAAGGATTTATTTTAATAGAAATTAAGACATTTATAAGTTAAAATAAAGATAAAGAATTCTAAAAAGACAGTATGATTTTATAAGGAAAAATTTATTGTTAAAATGATTTTATGTAATACTCAACACTTACCTTTGCCGGCATAATATAAAACATCTTTTCGGCTGATTTCCTGTAACCAAGCTCGTTCATTAAATAAGACAATGAATCATAACCGGTCTTATCCAATGCGCTGTAATCCAGAATAAACCACACGTTTTTAACATCACTTTTTTCTTTTAGGGACTTCAGCTGCATATTCAAATCCCATCCCAGAACCAGCGGCTCTTTTAAACCGGAATTATTTCTTTTAATATTGTAGTTTAAACTCCATCCCATGAAATGAGGCTCAACAATTATTTCATCTTCAGTTTTGAAATTATTCTCAACATATGATATTATTTTTCTGTAGTCATTATTTTTAAAACCATTATTAAAATTCAGCTGAATCCCATAAATGCTTGTCAGGATATAGAAAAAACTTATCACCAAAGCGGTTTTGACATTGTAAATCTTAAACGAAAGGTAAACAATCATTATAAACAGATACGGAACCAATATGCTCAGATATCTTGAAAGCAGCAGACCATTCCGGAATGAGATTATGAGAGCTGCCAATAAGGGAATACAAAATAATAAAATTATGGAGTTTCGTCTGTCAGTAAAGAATTCTTTTGAATTGATTATTTTTAACACTGAGAAAATAATAAAAGTTACCGTAAGTATCCCGAAGAATATTGAAAAATAATAAACAGCATTGCTTTCATACGGGTAATAAATGCTTAGAAAAATATCATTGAAATAACTTAACAGGCTTCCGGCAATCTCCGGAACTGACTGATCATGCCTCCATGGCTGTCCCCTGGAAATTTGTTTAAAGAAAACAGGATACCATGGAAGATATAATATATTTACAATCAGAAAGTAATAAAGATATCGGGTGAAAGTTTTATTGTTAATATTCTGATATTTATAGAAAACAAAAATTAGTATTAACTCAGAAAATAAAATGAGTAAAGCAAAGTAATGGGTATACAATGCAAGTATTGTAAAAAGTATATAAAGTATTCCCGGTTTAATGCCCGGTGATTTTACGGTTTCAAAAAAATAAAAAACCGACCCCAGACATAAGAATAAATTCAGATTCAGCATTCTAACTTCCTGCGAATAATAAATATTAAGCGGTGATAATGCAAATAGAAGAAGAACTAAAATAATCTGAAGATCACTTTTAAAAATTGATTTTGATATTTTATATATGAAGTAAATGCTTAAAAGGCTGAGCAGTACACTAAACATTCTCATTGAAAATATGCTGTCTGAAAATAACTGTATCCAGTATTTCAAAATAACATAGTAAAGCGGAGGGTGAATGTCTCCGGATGTTTCACTTACAATTTGCACAACACTTCCCTGTGAAATTTTCCATGAATACACCTCATCAAACCAAAGATTTTTCTGCTCGATATTGTAAATCCTCAATCCTGCCGAGATAATTATAATAATGAAAATAATTATTCTTGTTCTAAGTGAATGGGACATCATTCTCCGGTAAGCTGAATGGCGATTCTGCGGGTACGCTTTCTGTTGTCAAAGTCAATCAAAACAATCTGCTGCCAGGTTCCTAAAATTAATTCACCTTTAATGAACGGGACGGTTAGTGAAGTTCCTATTACAGAAGATCGCAGATGCGAGTGACCGTTTTCATCACCCCAGGCTTCGTTGTGGTGGTATTTCGAATACTGCGGAATTAATTTTTCAAGAATTTTAGGAAAATCTTTAATTAGTCCCGGTTCATATTCTAAAGTAGTGATTGAAGCAGTAGAGCCGATTGAAAACACCGTACAGCTCCCTTCTTTAAGATCTGTTTCTTTTAAAATTTTATGGACGTTTTCGGTGATGTTTTTTATATCGCAGTTTCCATTTGTAGAAATATTTAATTCCCGTGTAATAATTTTCATTTTGAAATAATATAATTAATTCCTTTTAAAACGAGATACGGATCAGCAATGTTGATTAATTTTGTTCTTGTTGAAATTAATTCTGAATATCCTCCGGTGGAAATAACAAATAAATCTTTGTATTTTTTCTTCGCTTCTGAAATTATTCTTTCAGTTGAATACAAAGACTGGTATAAGACACCTGCTTTTATGTTATCGGAAGTATTGTTGTTAAATAATTTTCTCGGAAAACGCATTTGAACATCAGGAAGTGAAGTCTTTTCAATTAAAGAAAGAAGAGACGTTTTAATTCCCGGTAAAATCAGTCCGCCCGTTAATATTCTGCCTGAAATCAATGTGAAAGTAGTAGCCGTTCCGAAATCAATTATCAAAATATTTTTTTTATTGTAACGCATCAATGCGGCTGCAGCCGAGCATATCCGGTCGTTTCCTAATCCATCCGAATAATTTATTTTGAAGGGAAGTTTGCATTTACGGTCAATGAAAACCGGATTAAGCCCGAATTTCCGATAGAAAAAATCTTCTAATCGCTTTTTGTTAATGTCCTTCAGAACCGACACACCGATTTTTTCAAAACTGTATTCAAATTTCAACAAATTGAAAATGGTTTTCAGATATGTTTGAACTTTATCCTTCCGGTATGTAAACCTTCCTGTAAATTTTACTTTGAAATTTACAGAATTCCCTACACCGGTTTTAATATCTGTATTGCCGATATCGATCAGTAAGTTATTCATTTAAAGTAAAAATAAAAAAAGCGTAAAAGGAACTATCCTTTACGCAATAGATACATATTAAAGCATCAATTTTATCTGAATGGAAATTTCATTCCGACTGTAAAGATGAAACACGATAGATTACCTCCGTCATTAACAATCAGTTTATATTTTCCGTCGAATAACAAGTTGAAAGAAGTTCCTAAATTTGTAAGCTCAACACCTCCGCCTGCAAGAATACTTAATTTTGTAAAGTCATTTTTATCCGAGTTGTAGAAATTAACTCCAAGTCCTCCGTCTAAATACGGGATAAGATGCTTCTTTGATAAATAAAATCGAGCAAGCCCCGCAAGTTCAAAGTTAGATTCATTTGATGCATTCCAGTAATTAGCCTGAGGAACAAATGCAAAGTCATTTGCTTTCAATTCAGCAAAAGCACCTATTGCGAAAGCAACGGAACGTTCAATTGACCCGACTCCCAGATTGAAACCCACACTCGCACCTGAAGACGGTAACGAAACTGTTTTTAACGGAGATGTTTTTTTGTTAAAACTTGAGAGATTGATTTTATTAGTTGAAGGTAAAAACTGAGAGTATGAAATGTTCGTGAAAAATATAAAAAGGAGTATCTTGATACAAAAAATTTTTTTCACTTAGTAAAATTTAAGTTAACAAAAAAATTCTAAAAACAATTAGCATTTCTAAAACTAATTAAGATTTGATATTTCCATTTTCCTTATTTCATCTCTGATTTGAGCTGCTTTTTCATAATCCTCTTTAGTTATTGCTTCATCAAGATCATTTCTCAATTGAATTAATTTTTTTTCTTTATTGGAAAGGTTTTTTGTTTCAACAGGTTTTGATTTGATTTGCTCGGGATTAATTCCGGATTCTGCATCTTCAAAATCACCCTCCTGTTTCGGGAGCACCTGTTCATCATATTCAGGAACGAATCCTACTTCGTCCATGATATCCGAGCTTACATAAATAGGCGAAGAAAATTTTAAAGCTATGGCTATTGCATCTGATGGTCTTGCATCCATTTCTTCAATACTTGAAGAATCAAATTTAATTTTAGCATAAAATGTCGAATCACGAAGCTCATTAATTACTATATAGTTTACTGAATATCCGAATGTTTCTATAACTTCCTTTAAAAGATCATGAGTCAACGGTCTTGGAGGCTTTATCCCTTCGAGTTCAAGAGCTATTGATTGTGCTTCATACTGACCGATGATTATCGGCAATCTTCTGTTTCCCGAAATTTCTTTAAGAATGATTGCATATCCGCCTCCGCTGATCGATGGTGTCAGTGAAAGACCGAATATGTCAACCTGAATAGTATCTTGAGAATTATCCATTTATTTTTAAAATCTATTTTTTGATTATTACTGTCAAGCTAAATTAAATGTTTCGAATTTACAATATAAATTACAGACTCAGACAAAATTATTTTGACAGCACCTTTTTAAACTCATCGGTCAATGCGGGAATGATTTCAAATACATCTCCTACAATTCCGTAATTTGCAATCTGAAATATTGGTGCATCTTTATCTTTATTGATTGCTACTATGCACTTTGATGACGACATACCGGCAAGATGCTGGATTGCACCGCTAATCCCGCAGGCAATGTAGAGTGACGGAGATACTGTTTTACCCGTTTGACCTACCTGCTCGGAGTGAGGTCTCCAACCTGCATCTACAACGGCTCTTGATGCTCCTGTTGCTCCTCCAATTGATGAAGCCAGATTTTCTATCAGGCTGAAATTTTCCGGTCCCCTTAATCCTCTTCCGCCGGAAACTATTCTGTCTGCTTCGGCTACATCAAGTTTTTCATTGCTTGTAACAATCTCTTTTACTACAGCAGTAAAATCTGCATCATTAAGATTCAATGAACCTTCGTCAACCTTCTCAATATTAATATTCTTATTATCGGTCAATTGAGGCTTGAAGACATTTGGTCTCAATGTAATTACTATATTATCACTTTCCGATTTTACTTCAATCAGACTTTTTCCGGCATAAACCGGTCTTACGGCGATGATCTTTTGATCTTCAACTTTTAAATCGATGCAGTCATTAAAAACAGCAGAATCAGTTCTGACTGCAATTCTTCCGGCAAGATCTTTCCCAAGCGAAGTAGCAGACATTATTATGATATTTGCGTTATTTGATTTTGCAATTTCACTTATGACCTTTGAAAAGGAGGAAGGTGAGTATTTAAAATCAGTGCCGGAGCTTTTTCCGTTCAAATTATTCAGATCAACAAATAGCAATTTTTTTGCGCCGTAAGATGCTAAACGTTGTGTCTCAGATTCAATTTCTGATCCGATTGTTAATAAAATCATTTCTGAGTTTAATTCAGAAGCAATCCTGCAAGCTTCAGAAACAACCTCAAAAGCTGAATGTTTAAATTTCCCGTCTTTAAATTCAATAAATGCTAAGATTTTATTGGTCATATATTAATTATTATAAACCTCGTTTTAAGATTAAATAACTTTTGCTTCTTCTCTCAGAAGTCTTACTAATTCGGAGACATCATCTTTACCGTTTGTAAATATTTTTCCGCTTGATTTTGCCGGAGGCAATTTCATTTCAATGATGCTGACTTTATTATCATTGTATGAAGCCGGAATTTCCTCGATAGGTTTAGACTTTGCCGCCATAATACTTTTCAGATTCGGATATCTCGGTTCATTTATTCCTTTTTGTGTTCCGATTACCAAAGGAAGTTTTGACTCGATAATTTCCTTACCTCCTTCAATTTCTCTTTCAGCCGTTACTTTTCCGTTCTCGATATCTAATTTTACAACAACACTTACACAGGGAATATTCAGGATTTCAGAGACCATTGAGGGTATTAATAAGCCGTCAAAATCAATTGACTGCTTTCCGAACAAAATTATATCAGCATTCTGTCCTTTTATAAATTGAGATAAATTTTTTGCAACATTAAATGAATCAAAATCATCTGACAAAGATTTAATAAATACACCTTTATCTGCTCCCATCTGAAAAGCTTTTTTAATTGCATCTTTTGATTTTTCTGTACCATAAGAAACCGCAATAATCTCGCCGCCGTTCTTTTCCCTGAGCTTTAAAGCTTCTTCAACCGCAAATTCATCATAAGGATTTAATATATAACTAACACCTGATTCATCAATTGATTTATTGGAATCGGATACTTTTATCTTAGTCGTGCTGTCAGGAACAATTGAAACACATACAATGATCTTCATTTGATTGATTTGAATGATAAGTTTTACAGGATTGTTGTTGTTATGAAATTAATTTTATTAATTTCTAAAAGCAATTTAATATTTTTTCAGTACTATCCGAAGCTATCCGAATCTATTCAAATCTTTCCAAACTATCAAAATCAATTGAAGACATTTCTAAATATGATGTTCATATTAAAAATTCGAAAATATTTTTCTGCAGTGCTGTCCAAAATAAATTCAAATCAGAGTAAAATAATTGATTAATCAAAGTAAATATCTTGTTTTGTAAAAATCTGATTTCAGAACTAACGTTTGGACGGATGTGATTTTTCTAAGAATTTTTGCAAATGTTTACAATTGAAGTATAGTAATAAATTTACTATATTAATTCATCGCGGGGTGGAGCAGTTGGTAGCTCGTCGGGCTCATAACCCGAAGGTCGAAGGTTCAAGTCCTTCTCCCGCTACAAAAATCAAAAGCCTCTTAATTTAAGTTAAGAGGCTTTTGATTTTTAAATGTTTGCTTGAAATAGAATTTTTAAAAAATCGGTTACCAAGTTTGAATTTACAGACCGGTAAAATTAAACAGAATCAAAACAAAGGAAATAAGAATAAACAAAAAAAGTAATGTCAGTCATTCGGGATCAAATATCGCAGTTTGCGAAAATTCATACGGCTATACTTTCCAGGTACATTACCTTTTCTTTTAACCAGCCTCTGTCAAAAACATTTTTTGATTTCTCAATTTTGTCTGCTATGTAAGCAAGGTTAATTTTCTGGGATCCGGTTCTGTACTGTATGAGATTATGTGTAAAAGTAATAAAGTGACTATGAGTTACCCTCCTGCTTTCAGAAATCAGAACATTGTTTTTTAGAAAATGTTTGTAAGTGTCTATAACTGATAATGCAGATTCATATTGACCAAGTTCAAAATAAATTTTTAACTGTAAATTCTTCATATCAAGTTTGTAAATGAACTGATCGAATTTTATTTGATTCAGTAAAGAAAGTGCTTTTGGATAATTTCCTTTTTCAAAATACAGCAGTGCATAGCTGTAATCCTCAACACTTTTTATGTGTTTTGGGAGAAGGTTTTTAGAATTTGTTTTTATAAAATTTTCCATGTAGTCAAGCTTTTTGATTTTAATGCAGTTAAACAATACATTTCTGTAAAAATCAAAAGGAATATATTTTGTAGATTCTGTTCTGTAATATTTTTTTTCTAAAATAATATCGTTTAGTTCAAATAATTCGTTTTGAATATTGAAGCTGGAGTTTAATCCTAAATTATTTTTTAAGATACAGTAATCAATAAGTCTTGAGAAAAGAAAATTATTTTCATCTAAACCTATAATATTTGAATTATTAATTAATGTTTTTTTAAATAATTTATAATACTTGTCATCTTCAAAATTTGTAAATGCTTTCAGTAAGTTATAATAAATTTCAACAAGGGGAATACTGAGTGAAGAATTATTTCTGATGTAAGATATTAATTTATCAAAATTAAAAATATCCATGAAATGTGAAATGGTGTCAATGTTTTTTTGTATATTATATGAGCGGGAATATTTTAACAGGTTATCATAATGTTTAATAGATTCGAGTACAAAATAACTTAAAATGCAAACAATTCCGCTAATCATTTTCTGCGATTCGGATATTACATATTCTTTCTTAAGAACTTTTTGAGTCAGCAAATTAATGTAAAAACTATCTGTCAGAATTCTATATTTATTTAAAAAATAGTCACTGTTAATTTGGTAATTTCTTTCAAGAAGTTTTTCATTTTGCACCATGCGGTTTCTGAACAAGGTATAGTTTCCCCTTAAATACAGCTCCTGGGTAAGAAAAAAATTTGATGATACATCGTTTTTTTCAATTCCTTCCAGTTTCAGGAATTGCAAAGCGAGGGCAAGTAAATCAGACATCAAATTTCTGAAAGTTGAGTCATTGTAAAGAACTTTACCGTAAATCTTTTTGTAAATATTAGCTTTAGTTAATAATTTTGAATCAAAATCAGGATGGTAACTTTTTAGAATTTTAAATAGCATTCGTAATCTCCTTCTGTTGTTGAAATAAGGAGATTCTAAAAACTTGCCAAACCACATTAGTTCTTTAGCTGTAAAGGTTTTCAATATATTTATTAGCTCATGTGTATACATTATTAATATAAGTTAATTTGATTATTTGCGACGGTTTTGTTCTAAGTTTGTTCTAAAAATATGTTAATTTAAACAGATTATCAATCTTTTTATTTTTACTTGGAAATAAAATATAAAATAACTTGCGACAAACTATAATAAATTTCTTTGTAAAATTAGTATTATATGTATAATTTTGTTAAACATTTAAGTCTGGAAAGGAGATATACAATGAAAAGAGTTCTCAAATTTGCATTATTAGTATTCTGTTTTGTACTTACTATCGGTTTCTTTAATGTAAATGATTCGAATGCAAATATTAATTCCACATCTCAGTTAAGTTCAGTTAGCAGCAGTGATTTTTTCATATTTGTCAGAGTTCAGGAAGGTGCAAGATCCTTTATCTATGTATACACGGATGGTGGGGTTTATCTTACAAAGTATGAAGAATTTTAAGAGGAATTCTGAAGTCTTAATAATCTATTAATTTACTATTATAAAACAAAAAAAACAGATTATCGGAAAATAATATAAATTTGAAAATTAAAAATACATCCCTCGTTTCTCCTTTCACCGTTCAAAATTTGGGGTTGAACGGCCTTGAGGGATGTAATTTTTTAAATGTTTTTTTAAAACAGGACTTTTTGGGATAGTCTTCGTTTTTGCAAATATAATAATATTTAATCTAATATAAAAGTTTCTTTATATTAAATTGAATTTGCGATGTTGTAGCTTACATTTTTATACCCTCTCGGTTAGCCTTCTATAAATTTAACAGATCTTCAATTTTATTTTCATACACTAATTGGAAAACGATTTGTGTAATTACTTTGCATGCAGAGTAACAAACAATCATGGTTTTATAAAAGAAGAATTGGATGGCAACCACTAGTTGTATTTCTGCTGATAGCGTATTTATTTTCAATTACTACTGACCCTATTCCTCTTCTCGGAGTTATTAAAAAATAAACAGGAATTTCCGAATCCAATATCAAACTTCTCGTTAATGTTCCTCTTTACCTTGGACTGATCATTAATCTGATCTTTGATAAGAAAAATTTTTTAAGACCGTTTATATTATTTTATGTCTTTGTTGAAATGGGTCTTCTATTCATTTATCTTTTTGAGCTCGTAAATACTATTGATTTTTTCGTGGGGCGGAAGGATCGTATGCACTGATGATTGATGTAATCACAATATGGTTCATAAATATTTTATTGTTCGGATTGCTTTACTGGATACTTGATTCCGGGGGTCCGTATGTAAGAAGCAGTGAAAAAAAAGATTTTCGTGAATTATTATTTCCACGGTTTACCATAAGCAGTGAAAAATTTAAAGACTGGAGTCCAAACATAATTTTGACTATATAACTCTTGCTTTTACCACAGCAACTGCATTTGGACCTACAGATACTTTTTTCCTTTCAAGGAGATTTAAAATAATTATGATAAT
This sequence comes from uncultured Ignavibacteriaceae bacterium, assembly GCA_964399995.1. Lineage (GTDB taxonomy): Bacteria > Bacteroidota > Ignavibacteria > Tepidaquicellales > Tepidaquicellaceae > JAGPCH01. The sequence continues at coordinate 26,081 of CAYNTN010000032.1, read as the reverse complement.
TCAGGTTATTGTTTCTTTAACAATTCTAACTGTTTTGGCTTCAAGAGCCGTAAACTTAATAAAATGAACATTGAATCATAATAATATTTAAACTCTGTGATAATCACCTTTCCATTTTGTAATTGATCGCTTTATTTCATCATTACTTAGATTCTCATTCATAGCTCTTTTTGCAAGTTCGATGAATTCATTATCATGAGCAAACCTTAATGCAAGGATCTGTGATAAACTTACCTTAGGATCAATCACTTTTCCGGTTAATATATAATGTCTGAAGTTTTCTTCTGCCCGGATTGCTCTGTCCTGAGCCTTTAATGCAAACATCCTGGCATAAAAAAAGATAGACAGAAACAAAACAGAAGCAATAATAAACATAATTGGTACAATAATTCTGTCATCTCCTGACACAGCTGATACAAAAGATATTACAGACAAAACCAGTAAAATCAGTATAAGACTGAAAGTAAAAAAGTGATAGCCTGCGAGGAGCCGTTTGTGATTTTTGTAATTTTGTTCATTCATTGTTTTTATATTTTATTTTGAAATGAAAAAGTTCAGCCTGCTATTCCAGACTGAACTTTTAATTTAAATTATAGCAACTTATTATTTCAACAGAAGCATCTTCTTTGTATTAACCAATCCGTCTGCTTGTAATTTGTAAAAATAAATTCCTGAAGTTAATTCTGAGGCATCAAATGTAACTTCATAACTACCTGCGTTTTTGAATGCATCAATCAATGTGCTGACTTCTTTCCCCAGTTCGTTGTAGATTTTTAATACAACATTTCCTGATTTTGGCAAGTCATAGGCAATTTTAGTTGTCGGGTTGAAAGGATTCGGATAATTCTGAGAAAGATGAAATTCCTTAGGCACGGATGAAATGTTGTTTTCGCTTACACCGGTAATAACAGAATAAGTAACATTTAGTTTATAAACATTACTGCCAGCCTGACCTATTATATATCCTCTGTCAACCAATACCATAACACCACCTGATCCTGAAAGTCCCGGAGTTGTCATCCAGGTGGTACCTCCGTCAGTTGATAAACCGGTATTTCCTCCACTCCAGCTGCCTGACATGATTAAATCCGGATCTTCCAGACAAATACCTGACCCCCAGCCGGAAAAACTATTTGTATGATTCAAAGTCCAGGTTTCACCCATATTGGTAGATTGATAAATGTTTCCTCCGGGCCAGTTTGTAAAAAATGCAAGTTTATTATTAAAAACCGTATTGCACATTGTAGGGATTTCAGAGCTTGAAGCATTCGTATATTTTAAACTCCAGTTAACTCCACCGTTTGTAGATTTAAAAAGATCAGCAAGTCCGCTTGAAGTTATTCCGTCAGCTAAAAGAATTGTATTTGGTTCGTCATAAGTCACCATTACATCACAAGGGCTTCGGAAGGGATAATTATTGCTGATATCCGTGAACGTAGCACCATTGTCAGTGGATTTATAAAACCCTCCATTATCCGGAGCAAAATAAAATACGCTTGGATTATTCTGATCAATCTGAAGCGGCTCACCGTAATTACTGAAATTCATTGTAATTGAAGTATTCCATGTCTGACCGTAATCGGTTGTTCTAACTACTTTATCACCTCCGCTTGCTTCAATTGCGCATAACCAAATATTGGTATCAACAGGGCTGACAAAAAATGAGTGTGGGGTGTTTGCATTCGGAATTTGTGTTCCCACCTGTGTCCAGTTTTCACCACGGTTTCTGCTCACGTAAGTTCTGCCGGAGAAATTCGTAAAAATTGAATTTCGGTCATTGGGATGAACGCATAAATTTTCACCGAGAGAACCTCCGCTGACTCCCGGTTTCGATTGCCAGCTGATATTGACAGTTGTACCGGCAGGGAGATTCCATGTTGCTCCGTCATCTGTTGTTTTAATAATTGCATTATTCAAACTGCTCACGGCAAATCCCATAGTGCCATAATATTGTATATCAACCAGATTAGAAAGCATTGGGTTTTTTTCGAAATTCAAAAATTTAGTGCTGCCATTGCGGTTATTCCTTATAAATCCGCCTCCTCCGCAAATATGAATATCACTGATCGAAGAACCTGTTATTCCTCTGATGTCAGTATTAATCCTGGTATCAATGTTTGTCCATGCAGATCCGTTAGGCTTTATCATTAAAGTACCCCATCCGCCAACAATGGCAATTCCGCCATCAAAATATTTTGCATCGTAAATATTTCTTAAAGTAGATATTGTTTCCTGCGTCCAGGTTGTTCCTCCGTTTGCTGTTATGTAAACAATTCCATTATCGCCCACAACCACTCCGTTTGAAGCATCCTTAAAATGTATAGAGTTTAATCTGACCGGAGAAATGCCTGAATTTAAAGGAGTCCAGTCAATACCTCCGTTTACAGTTTTAAGAACAACACCATTATCACCACAAACAAATCCGTTGCTGCCATCCAGAAAATATAAGGAATTTATTGATGTCGTAACTCCTGTACTATAAGGTGTTAAAATAGTAGTGGTTTTTGAAGATTTGTAAACTTTTCCGTTATCAACTGTCAGCCAGACATCGTTTCCCAGAGTATAAACACTTTTGAAGTTAACCGATGCTTCAGTGTAGCTTGCCCAGGTTATTCCACTATTGAGTGACCGGAATATTTTTCCTCCGTCACCTGCTGCAATAATGTATAATCCGTCAGAAGTGTGAACACTGTTAAATCCGTCTGCAAAAATGTTGCTGCTGGTGAATGCCAGCATGAATGAAAGTAAACAAAATAATTTTTTCATTTTTTGATTTTGTTTTTGAAATGATTTTTTTGGATTGATTTTTTGTATTGAAACTTAATTAATTCTATTTTTATTATCAATTGTAATTCATTAACTCAGACTTAATAATTCATAATATTGTATACACTTTATAAAATGAACAACACTCCTCATCTGAACTCAATAATAGGTGTCAAATTGTAGGTTTAAATAAAATCTTAAATTATTTAAATTAAAATAAAATCTTTAAGAATGGCAAGTTTTACTACAAGAATTTTCCTGTTTATTCTTTTTACTTATATTCTCCTTCCTTCAAGTACAATTTCACAATCATTTAATATTCCAATTGTATTTGTATCAAGAAATCATGAATTGAACGGAAATCTTAATTTCCCCCAGGCCGGTCTGCTTCCCGGAATGGGAGCATTTTCCAGGTTTAAAGCAGTCGGTGGTAAACTAATGGTAAGAGACGAAACTGGTTTACTAACTACTTTAATTGACAGTACAATGGATTTCGGAGGTATAAGATTGGTTGATGTTCAGCAGCCATGTGTTCACTGGAACGGAAGCAAGATAATTTTTGCAGGAATAGAACACCGTGATAGCAGTTGGAGGATATATGAAATAAACCGAGCCGGTACCCGTGTAAAAAAGATCACTTTTACAGACAGAAACATTAACCTGTCACAGTTCGGAAATGCAGCATACAGATTTATTAAATATGATGATATTGATCCGATTTATCTTCCGGACGGGAAAATAATTTTTGCATCAACAAGATTTCCACAGCTTTCAATTTTCGGAGGAGTTAATACTACTAATTTATTCATTACTGATACAGTTAGTCTTAAAATCTACCGGGTTACTACAGAAAGAAACGGAGGGGAAAAACCTTCCGTTGACCCTATATCCGGAAAAATTATTTATTCCAGATGGTGGGTAAATATTGACAGACCGAGTAATGTTTCCGGTACCGGATATACAAGAATAGATAATCAGGCTTTAACTACGGATATTGGTAATGTATGGCAGACCAATATTATTACACCGGATGGTGACGGTTTAAAGCTTTACGGAGCGGATCCGAGAACACGAAAGAGTTTATTTTCTTACAGATCAAGAATTATGACTGACGGAAAATTGTTAAGTGTATTCATTCCCCACACTCCTATGTACACAACGAGCGGAAGTCCCGGTATCAGGTATTACGATAAATTTTTTTCTGAAGCTAAAAAAGTTATTGGTGTAGACAGCTCTACGTCTTTATATGTCCCGGATCCGCCGAATCCTTCATACGGTACAATGCAGCCGCCTTATGCTTCGGATCCTATTCCGCTTCCGGACGGAAAAATTTTATTTTCGTATGCGACTACAGTTGTTGAACAGGATTACGGAATTTATGTGTGTGATCTTAATGGCGGAGGACTTACGCAGGTTTTGAATTTACCAGGTACTCTGGAATTAAATGCTGAACTTTTTATACCTAAAACCACTCCTCCTGTTGTTGATTATCTGACTGCATACGACACAAATCTTGTTCCGCCGACTTCAGATCCGGGTACATTTTATCAGGGTGGCTTGTTCAGATTTGACTGTCTTAATGTATATTCAAATGCACCCGTAGATGAACCGATTGATGATGCTCCGCCTATTCAAAAAAATGCAAAGTTCAGATTCTTTTTTAATTTTCAAAGACAGGATGAAAACGGTCTGGATAATCCGATATTGTTCAGGGAAATTGCTCTTGACAGGGATGGAAAAATCGCCCAGGGTGATATGCCCGCAAATGTTTCAATGTTTGAACAAATAGTTGACAGCTCCGGAAATGTATTAGTTAACAGAAAAGGAAACATAGCTCATGTGCTTGGAATGAATTTTGGAAATGACGGTTCAGGCACAAAATGTGTCGGCTGCCATGCCGGTCACACAATGATCACAGTCCCTCCAAATGTTACAGAGGGAGCGTTTACAAATTTGTCTACCTCAGCTGATGTAAGAGAGAGCAGTTTCAGAAATTTAAATTATAAAGGTATTAATGTCGTCGATAGAAAAGCAAGAAATTCAGATCAGAAGGTTAACTGGATTGCAAGCGGAAACACAAATGAATATGTAGTTTTAAAGTGGAAAATACCTATAGATGTAAGACGGTTTATTTTGTATGACATCCTACCTAATCCTTCTAACGGAACGGACATACATGTTACAGATTGTGAGCTTTTTCTTTACAAGGACAATAACGTAGTGAAACATATTCCATCTACCGGTGAGCTGAATATAAACGGTTTAACAGTTCCTGTGAGTCCGATAACAACAATCGATAGTGTAAAAATAGTAGTTAAAAGCTTTACGGGTACAATTAATAATATTTCCTCTGCAGGGATTGCTGAAGTGGAAACAAACTCAAGAGTCAGCTCTTATGATTTAATGGGAATTAATGGTCCGGTCATATCATCTATTGATTATAAGCTTGAACAGAATTATCCAAATCCATTTAATCCATCTACTCTGATCAGATTTTCACTTCCTAAAGCCCAGAATATAACACTTGAAATATTTGATATAGCCGGGAAAAAAATTGAAACTCTGATAAGCGGAAGAGTTGAAAGCGGAATGAATTCAATTCCGTTTTATTCAAGGCAATTGTCAAGCGGTATTTATTTTTATAAATTAACTGCTGAGAATTTTTCTCAAGCAAGGAAAATGATAATTCTCAAATAGATTACCTTTGAAATTATTTTATTCGAAAATGATTTACACAGACCTATAAATCGAGTTTTTTTGTAATTAAATAAAAGGAGAGGAATAATGAAACTGCTATTTACATTTTTTACTTTTATAATTTGTTCGAATTTGTTCTCTCAAGTTACACTGACAAGTTTAAATAATCCTGCTGCAGGCAATACAATGCTTATCGTAAATTGCGATACATTGGGGATTGTACAAGGAAATTCCGGAGCAAATCAGACGTGGAATTTTACCGGTATAATACTACGTGATAGTACTGTTAATACATGGGTTGCTTCCAATACTACGCCTTACGCAGCACAGTTTCCAACTTCAAATATAGCTTCAACACCTAATAATTCGGATTATTCATATTTTACTTCTTCTTTATCCGATTTTTTATATAACGGTTACGGAGGAATGTTTCAGGTAAATTCTTATACCAACCCGGAAACCATTTTGCAGTATCCGTTTACTTACAACAGCAATTTTTCTGATACCTATTCTTCAGTTTACAATAACGGAGTAGCCAACAGTTATTTGAACGGGACCACTACTTCAACAGGTGATGCATGGGGAACACTAATCCTTCCAAATGGAACATTCAATGATGCGTTACGAATCAGGACTGTCAAGGCACACAGGGATTCTTCCAATATTGGAGGCTTTAATAATGTACTTGATTTCTCAAGCACGGCTTATACCTGGTTTGTTCCAAATAAGAAATTCCCCGTATTTGAGGTAAGATATAATTCAATAGCTATCAACGGTGCACCGACTTTTTCCGGAAAATTTGTAACCTACAACCCTAACAATCCTACTATAGGAATTACACAGCTGAATACAAACATTCCGGATAATATTAAATTATCTCAGAATTATCCGAATCCTTTCAATCCGTCGACTAAAATCAGGTTTGAAATTACTGCCGCTGAGAGAAATATAAATTCAAACGTGAAGCTATTAATATTTGATGAGTTAGGAAAAGAGGTCACAACACTTGTGAATGAAAATTTATCTCCGGGTAGTTATGAAGCTGACTGGAACGCATCAAATGTTGCCGGTGGTGTTTATTATTATAAATTATCTGCCGGGAATTTTACTGAAACGAAAAAAATGATGCTAATCAAATAAATTTTTCTTAATGAAACAAAAAACAGAACTGGCAAAAGGAAAGCTTCTTATTTCTGCACCTTTCCTTAATGATATTTTTAAACGGTCTGTGATTTTATTAACAGAGCATAATGAAGACGGATCGGTTGGGTTTATTATAAATAAGCCGACTGACTTTAAGCTTCATGAAGTGATTGAAGACTTTCCGGAATTTGATGCGAAAGTATTTCTGGGAGGACCTGTGCAGCAGAATACGCTTAATTTTATTCATAAGTCAAATCAGATTCTGGAAGGTGGTTATGAAATTGCAGATGGTCTTTACTGGAACGGTAATTTTGAGATGCTTAAAATTCTCATTGAAAACGGAAGTCTTGATCCCGATGATTTTAAATTTTTCCTCGGATATGCAGGCTGGAGCCCTGAACAACTTAACAATGAAATAAAAATTAATTCCTGGTATCTCAATAATCCTACTATTGAAAATATGTTTGATAATGATTCAGAAAGATTATGGAGCAAAATTCTGAAAACAATGGGAAGAGATTATACCATTATATCAACATTTCCTGAAGACCCGTCTGTCAATTGACAATGTTCAATGTTAAAATGAGAAATGAATAATTTTTAAAATTATAATTGAACATTGACAATTGATAATTGATAATTAAAAAGCGATGCTCATTGAATAATAATAATTCTCATACTGTAAAATCGGGGAAGAGGAGCTTGCACTGTTTGAGATAGCAGGTTTGATAAGAGTATTCAGCAATAAATTTTTTGCTGCAAATGTAACAACCTCGGCAATCCAGCTCACGTCGTTGTTAAATAATATTTTCATTGAATTTTCAACCGTAAGAATGGTAATGCTTTGTAAAATCATTGTTTGAGAATATTCTGTTATTTCACCTACAGGGATGAGACAGTTAAGGTAATGATTGGCGTAAATACTAATGAATCCGACAGGTTTTATGTACAGTTGAGGTGTGAAATTAACGACAGCATACTTTTCCCAGAAGCCGCCGAAACTGATGTTGTTGCTTACTGATGTGATAAAGTCTGCCGGATGTTTTTCATTATTATTGCCTATAAAAAATCTGAATTTAGAGATTTGTAATTCCAGGTTTTTTCTTTCCAGACTGTTTTTTTCAATACGGCTGCTGTTATCAATTAAAATACTTTTCGAATAAAGTCCTTTTTTATTTTCAAAGCCGACTTCTTTATTACTTTCTTCATCCTTATTGCTTTCATTGTCCTTTCTAAAGTCCTGAGCAGCAGATACATTAATTATCAGAATGATATTTAATAAATACTTTATCATTAACCGGAAAGATTAAAGTTTTGGATATCTGTTAACTGTAAAATACAGATCATCTTTAATAAATTCCAATCACATAACTAAGGGGTTCAATCGAAGTCCTGAATATTGCTTTCCGCCCGGATAAAAAAATGTTTCTCAATTTAAAATTGTAAGCAAAGAGGCTTACGGAAATGACAATTTCAATTCTATATCTATCTGTTTTTTAAATTCAATTGAAAACATATAATATTGAAACTATATTAATTAAAAAAATAAATCGAATTTAAAATAAATCCGGATGCAGCCAATAGGTAAAGTATTAATTATTACAGGTTTAGTAATTACTTCAATTGGTTTATTTCTAAATTACTTACACAAAATTCCTTTCTTAGGCAAGCTCCCCGGTGATATAAATTTTAAAGGAAAAAAATTTTTCTGTATATTTTCCAATTGTAACGTCTGTCTTATTGAGTATATTACTTTCATTGATTTTTTATTTTATCAGTAAATACAGGAAGTAAATCAAAATAACTGTCAATGGTTTTAATTCACTGATTGCCATTTTAAAAAACATCTTTGGTTTCCGATCGAAATATTCCCCTTAAAAATTCAATTGTTACTCCCGGAGGATACATACCTCAGCTCGATTCTCTGAGAGCTTTTTCTGTTTTTCTTGTACTGATCGAACACTGGTTCCAGAGAGTTGAATGGTTTAAAGTTCTCCCTCTCGGAATGACCGGTGTCACAATGTTTTTTGTGTTGAGCGGATTCCTGATTTCTCAGATTTTAATTTCGAGCAGAGTCTTCAGCGAAGAAAAGGGTGAGAAAAAAATTCATTCCATTAAACAATTTTATATCAGACGTACTCTCAGAATTTTTCCGATATATTACATAACAATAATTATTCTATATATACTTAATATTCAGAACATAAGAGAAAAATTTATTTGGTTTCTTTTTTATGCATCAAACATATATTTCTATAAAATCAATGACTGGGCAGGAAGTCTTTCGCATCTCTGGACACTGGCTGTAGAGGAACAATTTTACATAATCTGGCCGTTTATTATATTTTTTGTTCCCAAAAAATATTTGTTAAAGACCATTGTTGGTTTAATTATTTTTGGACCGGTATTTCGAACTTTCTTATACATACAGAGTGGATACTCCGATTGGGTATCATCGTTCATTCATATTCTGACACCGTCATGTATGGATTGCTTCGGTTTGGGTGCTTTACTTGCTTATTACAGAGTTTTTGAAAGTGACAGGCAAATACTAATTTCAAGGTCAGCTGTTCTTTTCTTAATATTCAATATAATTTCCATTATCATAATATCCTTTTTTGAGGAGAATGTCATCAGCGTTTTCCTTTTCAGATTTAATATTTCCGTGGTTTGCATGTTTATCATACAAAAAGCTGTTACAGGGTACACAGGAATTACGGGTAAAATTTTAAATATCCCGGTAATTATGTATCTCGGGAAAATAAGTTATGGACTTTACCTCTATCATAATTTTATTCCGGGAATATACGGATCCCTTGGGTTACCGGCTGTGAAAAATCTGTATTTAAATTTCATAATACAAATGATTATGCTTATTTTGATTTCCTCATTTTCATGGTTCTTTATTGAAAAGCCGATAAATAATTTGAAGAAATATTTCAAGTATAACTGAAGATCGTTACTTCTTGGGAAGAAATCAATCAATGCTATCAGTAAATACGAAAGTGATTGAGATAATTTTTCAGTCTTTATAATAGTTGGTAATTGCAATTTTTTATAATACACAATACACTCATGTCAAGAATAATTTTAAAGAAAAATGAAGAGCGGAGGCTTCTGACGGGACATCAGTGGATCTTCAGTAATGAGATAGAAAAAACGGAGGGTGAGATCAGGAACGGAGATGTAGTGGAATTATTTACAAGTTCTCAAAAATATTTAGGCAAAGGATTTTATAATAAAAATTCTTTAATTGCATACAGGCATCTAACTGATAAGGATGAGGAAATTAACAAAGCGTTTTTGTTTAAAAGGATAAGCCTGGCCAATTCCTTGAGGAAAAAAATCGTTCCGGAAAGATCTGTTTACAGGCTGGTAAATAGCGAGAGTGATTTTTTGCCGGGATTGATAATCGATAAGTTTGAAGATAAATTTTCTTTTCAGATATTTTCGTACGGAATGAATCAATATTCAGGAGATATTCAGGAAATTCTTGTGGATAATTTTAAAGCGAAATTAATAGTTGAAAAGAATGAAAGTGAATTAAGGTTTATGGAAGGACTGGAAAAAAGAACAGGTATAATCTATGATGAACTGAAAACGGATGACAACTCTTTTGATGTGATAATTAACGATATAAAGTATAAAATAGATTTGCTAAACGGACAGAAGACGGGTTTTTACTTAGACCAATGCGGAAACAGATTGTTATTAAGAAAATACATGAATGAGAAATCCAAAGTTCTTGATCTCTTTTGCAATGAGGGAGGATTTGCTTTAAATGCAGCATATGGGAATGGTGGTGAAATTACTGGAGTGGATTCTTCAAATCATTCCATTGAGACTGCAAAGATAAATGCAGAGATGAATAATTTTAATAGCATAAATTTTGTTTGCAAGGATGTATTTGAATATATAAATAATCTGTTTCAAACTAAAGAAAGGTATGACTTTATCATACTAGATCCCCCGTCATTTACAAAATCAAAGAAGAATGTATTTACAGCCTTGAAAGGTTACGAAGAATTGAATTACAAAGCTATGAGATTATTGAAACCGAATTCATTTCTGTTTACTTTTTCATGCTCGCATCACATCAGCGAAAGTAATTTTGAAAATATGCTTGTTAGAAGTGCGGCAGAAGCAGGTAAAAAAATCCAGATAATAGAGTTCAGCAATTGTTCATTCGACCATCCGGTATTGCCTCAAATGCCGGAGACGAAATATTTGAAAGGTTACCTGCTCAGAGTGGCATAGCTTTCTTATTTGAACTTAGTCTTAATAAGCATTATATTATTGAATGTAAATTTAAATGATTAAAGTAAATCCAAACACACTAATAGTCCAACTTAAACAAAGAAAATGAAATCGGAAAACAAAAAATTTGTTGCTATCAATTATATAAGCTGTAAGGATCATTACAAATCCAGATTTGAGGAATTGTTTGGGTCCAGGGCTCATGCAATAGACAGAATGCCTGGATTTGAATACATGGAGGTATTGAAGCCGCGTGACGGTAACGGTGATTATTTAATTGTAAGTCACTGGGATTCAGAAGAAGCATTTAAAGACTGGACTAAGTCGGCTGAATTTTTGGAGGGTCATAAAAGGGGATTTGAAGATATTAAAATTGCTAAACAAAAAGGTGAAGAAGTTCCTATGACATCGGATTTTAAAACTTACGAAGTAATTGCAAGGTGAAAATAAAAATAGGATAATAAACTGGATTAAGAAATTTGGCGTTTGGGGCTTTCTTTTTTTTCTTTTGAAGGGATTGTTGTGGTTTCTAATCCCTTACATAGTCACAAGGTTTTTTTAAAAACACATTTAATAAAATAACAATAAAGGAGAATCAATTGATTAAAAGATTAAAATCAAAATTAGTACAAATTTTAGCAATAGCAGTTTTATTGATAAATATGAACAGCTGCAGTGATGATGATACTGTGCCTGTGACACCATCGGGTCCTGAGGCAAATTCGATCAGCGGAACAATTACTTTTGCTGATACAAATTTTGTGACTACAGGAGGATACTATGATATTTCCGCTTTTAATGCTTGGTTTCCGATGAGCAGTCCCACCGGAAATGATTCTTTAATAATCAGAAAAGTTGGAAATAAATATCAGGCAGACTATAAAATAAGAAATTTGCCAAACGGAAGTTACTTTCTAACTTCAGCATGGATAGAACTTCCATATATTCCGGGTACTTCAGTCAATGGTCTCGGGACGAATGGCTGTGATACAAGCTCTGTATTTACTTGCAGACCTGACTCAGTAGTAATATCAAATAATGCCGGTGTAGAAAATATAGACTTTATTTCATGGGCTGATACTACAAAAAGACTTTATCAATTTTAATGGAATTTTTTTTTGACACTACTCTTTATGAAAATATTTAGCAGAATTTTTATTTTAAAAATTCTGCTTTTGTTTTTACTTCTGTTTCTTACGAATTTAGCGTATTCGCAAATATCACTTGAAGGTAAAGTAATTGATAAGGAAGCAAATACAATAATAAGTTCGGCTAATATTAAGATTCAGAATGTTGATTCGAAAGAATTCACTAAGACTCAATCGGACATTTCCGGAAATTATAAGTTTCAGAATCTTACCGAAGGATCATATGAAATTACCGCAAGTTGCATCGGATATAAAAATTATTCAGGAAAAGTTATAATTCAAAATATAAGACAGAATTTCTTTAATGTTTTGTTGGAAACAATTGAGATTGAAATAGACAGGGTGAATATCACTTCAACAAAAACTGAAGTAACACTGCAGCAAACTCCATCATCAATTTCAATTGTAAATTCAGATGATATCAGCCGCAAAAATTATCAGACTTTTGCAAATGTACTTGAAGAAATTCAGGGAGTGACAATTAACAGAAGCAGCGGAATAAACGTTAACTCTCTTTCTATCAGGGGTTCGTCAGATGTAGCAGGAGGAGGAATTGGAAACAGGGTATTGTTATTATTAGACGGAAGACCTTCACTTACAGGTGATTCAAAAGGAGCTCTCTGGTCATTAATACCGGTTTCGATAATTGAGAGGACAGAAGTTGTAAAAGGGGCTTTTTCGTCTCTGTACGGATCCAGCGCTATTGGCGGAGTAGTCAATGTTATAACCAAAAAGCCTACGTACAAAGCCTTTACCGGAATTAATTTAGCTTACGGATTTTATGAAAAGCTTCCGGATAGTTTAAGATTTACGAATGATCTTTTGACGTTTTCAACAGCTGATATTATACAAAGCAATACAGTAAACAAGTTTTCCTATCTGTTGAATCTTAATTACAATAATAATGACGGGTATTCACAGCAAAATTATTACAAGTTTTACAGCGGCATAGGAAAGTTTACATACGATGTATTCAATAATCGTGATCTAGAATTAACATTACAATACACTAATTCACAGAGCGGATTTCCTCATTACTGGAGACAGGATGTAGGTGAGATTGCAGATCCTTACAAAGTTGCAGAAATTTATCTTGGTGATAAGATTAAAAAGGAGACACAAAGTTATGATTTATTTTACAGGGCTATACCGAATTCAAATTCAAAATACACAACAAGGTTTTATTATTATTACTTAAAGAGTAATTCATTTTATAACCCGAATAATCCTGTTTCTATTCAGTATGCTGATTCAGGTCACGGACTGAATACATATATTGATTCATACAATATCGGAAACATATCTCAGGTAGATTTTCAGCTTAGCAGAAGCAACTATTTAATTTCGGGTTTTGACTTTCAAATGAATATAGTAAAGTCTGATCCTGAAGACATATTATACGGGAATCAGCAAATGAATAATTTCGGCTTGTTTGTACAGGACCAGTTTGACATTATTAAAGAAAATAACGGAAACCCGGTTTTATCCTCTACAATTGCTGCAAGAGTTGATTTAAATAAAGTTATTTCCGGCATACAGTCGTTTCAGGTAAATCCAAAATTTTCTCTGATTTATACACCTACAACTGCAAGCAGCATATTTAGCGAAACAGCATTCAGAGCTTTGATAGGCAGAGCATTCAGAGCTCCTTCTATCGCTGAAATTTATTTCAAGAAGGAATTATTCGGCGGATTTAATTTTATTTACAATCCGGACTTGAAACCGGAGGAAATGCTGTCTGCAGAGATTGGGTTTAGAAAACAATATGAGAGCAGGTTCACTTTTGATTTTGCTGTATTCTTTAATAGTTACAATAATTTAATTCAATATGTAAATATCGGGAATGCAATAAACGGACCATTTCAGGTTCAAAATGTAGCCAATGCTCAGATAAAAGGTTTTGAGGTTTATCTGGATTACAACTCGAAGATGAATTTGTTTAATAATCCATTCGAATATTTTTTTAACATTGGTTACACTTATTTGAATGCAAGGGATTTGTCAGAAAACAGAAAGGATGATTATCTTCCTTACAAGCCGGTTGATAATTTTAATTTCACAACAAATTTCAATTACTACGGATTCAATCTTAATTTCAACGGACGTTATCTCAGTGCAATTGATGAAGTAATTTTTTATAAGTATGAAGAGCCGGAGGATTATTTTCTGTTTAATATTAAACTAAGCAAGAATATTACAGATAAATTGTCATTCTATTTAGCAGTTAATAATTTATTCAATGAATCGTACCAGGAACTTGAAAGAATTCAGGCTCCAAACAGGAATTTCACCTCGGGTTTAAATATAGAGTTTTAACTAAGATTTTTAAGTCTTAAATGCGGATTGTTTTTGAACTATGATAAAATTGAATCATGATAACTATGATCGAGGTTTGATTTTGCTTCACACTGGAGTTGCATATCTAAACAATCACTTTTTAATTTGTTCTGAAAATCCTAAATCTAAAATTCAAATAAGTGTTTACACTTAAGCGACATAAGTGTTTACACTCATATAGAATGTGCATATCCCCCTATACTTATTTAAACATCCTGTATTTAATTTAGAATTAAATAACCCCAAAACACTGTACATTCCAAATCTTAAACAACCTACTTTAGTTGTTCCTTTAGACTACCAGGAATTTCTGCAATATCAGCTCCGGTATCCCAAACCGGAGTTTTCTTTATTTATAAGTAAGAGATGCCTTATTTGATTTTTTAAATGTATTCTATTGAATTTAAGAATGAGCCAGCCATTCGGATAAATTTTAATCGGAATGACTTAAATACTAATCCCTAAACTGGCACAAACGTTTCATTTCTTGTTTATGTTAAATGATTATTGATTCATCAAAAAACACCTCACTCGGGCGGACCACATAACCCAAATAAACCTTATTTTCTTTTTTAACCTTTAATAGAAAATAGTTGACCTTATTACCTTATTTCTTGTGCTTCAGTGTCTTTTGAATAAATTCCATAAACTGCTTATGTTCTTCTAAAATTTCTATATTCAATTCAAACTATTTAATAAATTAATAATTAGGTAATAAGGTTAAAATCAGTTTGGGTTTTTCTATTAAGGTCAAATAAAAATCCACAATAAGGTGAGATGATTTGTAAAAATAATTGTAAATTTTTCACCTTTAGCAAAATAATTTTCTTACCATCTTGAGTAGAATTTTACTTGTGACCGAGTAAAATACTGAATAACATTTTTTCTTGTTTATCTTTGTATAAATAAATAATTATTCATATTTTAAGCAAACTAAAAAAAGGCAAAATTATGTTAAACCGATTTTATAATTATGTGATCTGCATTTCAATATTGATTGTCGCCGGCTGTTCGTCAACGCAATCAAGCATCTATAAACCCGAGGATGGCGGTAAAGGCTGGAAGGTCAATGTTATAAAAAAAGCTGCAATTAATGATGAATTTATCTGCACCATTAATGATTCTACTGTAATCACCGCATCCTTTCCACTTATTGGGGACAATTTTGAAAAATCGGGACAATACCGGGGAAAGAAAGTTATGATGAACGGGTACAGGAATTCAAGTACAACTACTGACGTAAACGGCAATATTAAAACCAACGATACATATCAAATACGCGTATTCATAGATGACAAGCAGGTTGATAAATTTGATTTCTAAAAGGTAATCAGAGTTCTACCGAAACTATAACTTCCATAATGACTCATCCGTATCCAGCATATCTGATATTAAAAAATTATTAGCTATGTCTAATCTTTACAAATCCTATAATCTCTAACTTGCAACACAAATATATTTTTATTAATTTGGAAACTAATAAAACGAATTTAGTTTCTTTGAAAGACCACATTATTAATTCCGAAGACCGTCTTAAGATCTTAAAATATTCCCGCCAGAAATTTCACAGAGAGGGGTTCTACAAAACATCAATGGATGAAATAGCCGGAGATCTGCATGTAAGCAAAAAAACCATTTATAAATATTTCCCTTCCAAGGAAAAACTTCTTGAAGAGATCTGTACCGATACCTCCTGCGAAATAATGGACAAAGTTGAATCCATTATAGAAGGCAAGGAGGATGTAGTTGTAAAGTTTGTGAAGCTTTTGAACATGCACAGTAATGTAATAATGAACATAAGTGAAAGGTGGGTTAAAGATCTTGCAATTCATGCACCCCGGGTTAAAAAAAGTGTTGATGAGATGAAGACAAATCAGATCAATAAAGTTTTAAGTAAACTTCTCGAGCAGGGAAAGAAAGAAAAGCTGATTGAAAATTATCCGACGCCTATTATTATTACGACGTTTAATTCATCGTTGATGTCGGTTTTAAATCCTGAGTTTCTGATTAATAATAAATTTTCGATGCAGGATGCATTTAAGATAACTTATGAAATGCTCCTGAGCGGAATTCTCACAAAGACCGGGAAGGAAAAATTTAAGAATACAAAAGTACTATTGGCAAAAGAAATCAAATTATAATTATGATATTAAACTTGTTTCGAAAGCTGTTAACGGTGTTACAGTTATCATTACTGATCTTCTTTTCTACTCTGCTAATTTCGGAAGCGCAGGAAAGCAACGTCGTTAATTCGGTGGAAGAGGCAATTTCCATTGCATTAAAAAATAATTCAAGTATCATAGAAGCTAAATTAAATAAACTAAAGGCGGATAAAAGCGTTTCTGAATTTTATAGCGAAAGCTTAGTTCCAACAATCTCATTGAATTCAAGATATCAGCGGGCGATAAGGAAGCAGGTCTTTGATATTTTTGGGGAAAAATTTGAAATAGGTTCGGACAATTCAATTACGAATACAATAGATGCAACTGAATCTCTTCCAATACTGGGAAACCCGATATTCTCGGGGATAAGAATTGCCGACTATTATGCTGAGGTTGAGTCAGAAAAAATACTTGCCGCAGAAAATAATGTAAAACAGAAAGTAAGAACTTCATACTATGCAGTGTTGCTAGCAAAATCCATAGTCGAAGTAAACAAGCTTACACAAAAAATTTCAGAAGATAACTTCACAGCAGTAGAATCAAAATACAGAAACGGTATTGCTACTGAATTTGATTTTCTGAGAGCGAAAGTCAGAGTTGACAACTCTATTCCGGTACTTTCTAAATCAGAAAGAGATCTTGAAATAAGCAGGAAGGTTCTTTTGAATGAAATGGGTTTAAAAGATATTCAGGATATTGAAGTGCTGGGTGAATTAACGTACGACAGTACGGAAGTTTGGGGAAGTACTGATTATATGATAAACAAAATAGCAGAGAATTATGTAGAGGTGCGTCAATTGAAAATTATTAAAAACATTAGTAAGGAATTAGTCTCTGTCGATAAGGCAAATTATTTACCTAAGTTAAACCTCTTTGCACAGTATGTTTTGTTTTCATCGGAGAATGATGATCAGCCGATTATGAATTACAGGTTCAACAATACTTTATTTGTCGGATTAGGAGTAAAGTGGGAGTTAAATCTTTTCAGAAATTCATACAGAGTAGATCAGTCGGAAATTGAAGTAAAGAAAAACGACGAACAGTTAGCTCAGCTGAAGCAGGGATTAAAGTTGAGATCCGAAAGCGCTATTATTGCAATAGAAGATGCGAAGGAAAGAATAATTACCCGTAAGAAAACAGTAACACTCGCAGAAAGAAGCCTTGAGCTGGCAAACGCAAGTTATAAAGCCGGGGTATTAAATCAGATTGATGTGCAGGCAGCAGAGCTCAGCCTATCGGAATCAAGGCTGGCTTATCTTCAGGCGATTTATGACTACCAGGTTGCTAAGGCGGAGATAGAAAAATTACTTGAAAAATAACATGACCTTAAAAATTAACTCTTGTAAAACAATTATTATGAGAAATATTCTTTGTGCGGTAGTACTGATCATTGCAGGCAGTTTAACTTTGCAATCCTGCGGAGGTGACGGTGAAACAAAAACAGAGCCGGAGAAAAAAATTCAGGCTGTAAAAATAAAAGAAGTTATATCCGAGCCGTTTCAGGAAAATTATGAAGTTGTGGGTATAGTAAAACCCTATGAAGCAGCAAAGATTTCATCTGAAGAGGGAGGACTCATTACATACCAGCCTTTTGATAAAGGAAGCAGAGTCGGAAGGGGACAAGTCGTTGTGAGGCTGAGAAAGGATCAGGACGCAGCGGCTTATGAACAGGCTATTACTCAATATGAACTTGCGAAAAGTAATTTTGACAGAATAGAAAGACTTTATAATGAAAATGTAACTACAGAGCAGGATTTTACTAATGCAAAGTTCCAGCTTGAGCTAAGCGAAAAAGCTCTTGATGTTTTGGAAACGAGATTAGATAAATCATATGTAACTTCACCGATTAGCGGAATTGTGGATCAAAAATATTTAAGCAGGGGTGAAGTTTGCGGACCGGGAACTCCGATTCTGAATGTTGTTGATGTTTCAAGGGTAAAAGTATCTGCAGGGATTCCGGAGAGTTACATTGGAGCAGTTAAGAAAGGTTCCAAAGTTAAAATCAGATTTGATGTTTATCCCGGCGAAGAATATCAAGGGGTTGTGAATTATGTTTCACCTGTCTTAAGCCAGATAAATAGAACATTTGAAATAGAAATTATTTTAAACAACAGAGCAGGATTATTAAAACCGGAAATGAGCGCGAATATAGAAGTAGAGAAATCAAAAATTGATAATGCAATAGTGCTTCCTCAGGATTTAATTGTTGATTTCGGGAGTGAGAAATTTGTCTTTGTACTTGAAAATGACATAGCCAGGAAGAAAACTGTAAGATTGGGTGGGAGAAACGGAAATACAGTTATGATTACTTCCGGGCTGAACGAAGGTGAGAAGCTGATAATTGAAGGTTTCCAGTCTGTTGCAGACGGAGATAAAGTACAGGTAATCAACTAAAATTTTAAATAACGAAATGAACATTTCAAAGATTGCAGTAAACAACAGCGTAACTGTTTACATTCTTGCTACAATTATAGTCGTATTCGGAATTTTTTCATACAATTCCATACCAAAAGAGTCTGCACCGTCTATTACAATTCCTAATATTTTCGTTTCTACTTTATATTTTGGAGTTTCACCAAAAGATATGGAAAATCTTGTGACGCAGGAAATTGAAAAAGAAGTGAAGGGGATTAAAGATGTAAAGAAAGTTACTTCAATTTCTCAGGAAAGTTTTTCAATGGTAAACATTGAATTTAATCCTGATGTAAAAATTGATGAGGCATTACAAAAGGTGAGAGATAAAGTTGCAATAGCTAAAACGAAAATGCCAGCGGATATTGAAGAACCGACGATTACAGAGATAAATCTTTCAGAACAACCGATGCTATACGTTAATTTATCCGGGAATCTTGGTCTTGCTTCACTAAAAGATTATGCCGATAAATTGAGTGATGAAATAGAAGTCATACCCGGAGTGCTCAGTGCTGATGTAAAGGGAGGACTTGAACGTGAAGTGAAGATAAATGTTGACGCCCACCGGCTTAAGTATTACAATCTTACTTTCAACGATATCATTGGAAAAATAGGTTTTGAAAATCAAAGTATTCCGGGAGGAAGTGTTGATGTAGGTACTCAAAATTATCTTGTCCGTGTACCCGGGCAATATGAAGATCCAGAAAAAATCAGAGACATTGTCGTAAAATCGGAATTTGAAAAACCAATTTATATAAGAGATGTTGCTCAGGTTATTTATGGATACAAAGACAGAACAACTTTATCGAGAGAAAATGGAAAGGAAGCAGTTACCATAGTCATAAAGAAAAGAAGCGGTGAAAACATAATCAGGATAGCGGAGGAAATCAAGGAGTTAGTTAAGAAAAAAGAAACTACTTTCCCTACAGGTTTAAAAGTCAGTTTTACCGGTGATGAATCCAATGACATTAAGAATACAGTTCATGAACTCGAAAATGGAATAATAACCGGTTTCTTGTTAGTATGCCTGATTCTCCTTGCGTCAATGGGTCTTAAGAATGCATTGCTTGTTGCAACTTCAATTCCATTTTCATTTTTAATATCATTTATAGTACTGAGTATATTCGGAGTAACAATGAACATTGTTGTATTATTCGCACTAATACTTGTTCTTGGAATAATAGTTGATGATGCAATTGTTGTAACGGAAAATATTTACCGTTTACAGGAAACCGAAGGTTATAACCCGCATGATGCGGCGATCGAGGGTCCGCGTGAAGTTCAGTTTCCGGTTACAGTCGCTACATTTACAATTATATCTTCATTTGCTCCGTTACTTTTTTTCCCGGGAATAGTGGGAGAATTCATGAAGTATCTTCCGATAACACTGATAGTATGCTTGTTTTCATCACTGTTTGTAGCTCTGGTTATAAATCCGGTTCTCTCGGCTCATTACATTAATTTCAAAAGAGACAGGGCAAAGCAGGAGTCTAAAACAAAGTGGTATAACCTTATCACAAGGTTTCATTTATGGTTTGACCGAATATTCGCATCAATCGTCAGAAAATATGAGAAGTCACTTAGATATGCTCTGCGCCACAGAAAGCTTACAGTAGGCGGAACGGTCGCTTTTCTTATTTTAGTCATTTTCCTTTATGCAAACTTTAATAACGGAATTGAATTCTTTCCGGAAGTCGAGCCACAGCAGGCTTATATATATGTTAATATGCCGATAGGAACTAATTTAGACAAATCAAATGAAGTCACGACAAAAGTTGAAGAAAAGCTGGCTCCATTTAATGATCTCAAGTATTACTTAACTAACATAGGGTCTGAAATCGGAGCAGGGTTTGGAGGCGATGTATCGAACAAAAGTACAATATCGCTTAGCTTTTACGATAAACAGGAAAGACAACAAAGCTCTTTCAAAACAATTGAGGAAATCAGGAATGCAATAGAAAATATTACAACCGCTGATGTCAGATTGCAAAAGCAGACAGGTGGTCCCCCCACAGGTCCTCCGATCAATATAGAAATTTCGGGTGATGATTTTGTAAAATTGGGTGAACTTTCCGACAATGTGAAGAGATTAATTAAGGATATTCCGGGGATGAAAGATCTCAAGGATGATTTTGACGAAGCCAGACCTGAAATTAAAATTACCATTGACAGGGAAAAAGCAGCACTTTACAATCTGAATACAACATCTATTGCATCAACTGTCCGGACAGCAATTAACGGAACTTCCGCAAGCAAATTCAGAGTATCCGATAAAGAATATGATATAACAGTCCGTCTTGATTCTCTTCAGAGGGAAAATGTTGTAGCAATTGAGAATATTTACATTCCCGGAAAAGACGGTGCGAAAATTCCTTTGACTTCAGTTGCAAAGATTGAGTTTTCAGGAGGACTTGGCGCAATCAACAGAAAGGATTTGAAAAGAGTTGTTACTGTTTCTGCTAATGCAGAGGGTAGACTGGGAAATGATGTGCTCATTGATGTTAAGGAAAAGTTGAAGGATTTCAGTTTACCGGTAGGATACAATATTTCTTATACAGGCGAACAGGAAAGCCAGCAAGAATCTCAATCATTTCTCGGAATGGCTTTTTTAGTTTCTTTGCTTCTTGTATTCTTCTTTTTAGTTGTGGAATTCAATTCGGTGACATCACCTTTAATAATTATGTTTACTGTGGTACTTTCGCTTATAGGTGTGCTGCTTGGTTTGCTTATAACCGATACACCTTTTGGAATAATAATGACCGGTATCGGAATTATTGCTTTAGCAGGAATTGTAGTAAGAAATGCAATTATACTTCTTGATTTTCAGGTTGAACTCGAGAAAAGGGGTTTGAGTAAAGAAGAGTCGGTGATTCAATCCGGCATGATCAGATTACGACCGGTATTTTTAACGGCAGCAGCCACTATATCCGGACTTATTCCGTTAACTACAGGAGTTGATTTTGACTGGAGGACTTTTTCATGGATAATCGGCGGACAGAACACAGCTTTCTGGAGACCGATGGGTGTTGCAATAATATTCGGGCTAAGCGTATCAACTTTTCTGACACTGGTAGTTGTACCCGTTATATTTATTTCAGTAAGCAATTTTCTTGCAAAGTTTAAAAAGAAACCTATAGAAACGCAGGGAGAAATTTTGATACAGACTGATTGAAAAAGTCTCAGATATGAGCTCCTTTGATTAACTCTTGTATGAATAATAAAACCTGCTGATTACAAATAGCAGGTTTTTTGTTTGGTAAAGTGTTTGAAAGACAATATTGAAAAAGATATTGACTCAAATTGTTCAATAGAAAATTAAGAAACTATTTAAACGCAAAGAATGCAAAGTACTTACGCGAAGATCGCTAAGAATTTTTTCTTACAACTTCAAAATTTCCTTCAAACCCTTAGTGTGCTCTTAGTGCCTAAGTGGTAAAAAAGTTTCTATTGAACAATCTGGGATTATGCTTGAGTTGTAATAAAAAAAATGGGGAGTAAAATTAATTACCCCCCAAATGATACTTAGATTTATTTAATACTTTTTCTACCCGTAACAAGCCCCTGCTTGTTAAGGAATTCGTTATGAAACTCAACTTCCCAAAGCTGGGGCTTTGGAAAGAGTAGGTTCTTGGACAGCCCTATGTTGATTATACTTGCTGAGTCGGAGAGTAAGATGAGTTAAAGATTGAATTAAAATATTTCAACTCACTCCACACACACACTCAACACACTCAACACACTCAACACACTCAACACACTACTTGATCAGTATCATCCTCTTAATATCCGTAAACTCGCCCGCTTCGATCCTGTAGAAGTAGGCTCCGCTGGCTAAGTTAATGCCGCTGAATTCCACTTCATAATTTCCGATTGACTTTGTCTCATTTACCAATGTCATAACTTCCTTACCCAATACATCATAAATTTTCAATGTTACCAATCCCTGTTTCGGAATTGAGAAATTGATTTTCGTAGTCGGGTTAAACGGATTCGGATAATTCTGAGATAATGAATATGTCAAAGGTATTGTGTTTGGATTTGACGGTGATATATCAGTCAGCAATCCGTCTACAAAATTAATTGCTCCGGTTAACAATCTGTTAACAGGTGAGCCCGGAGGTGAATCAAAAGCCGGTCTTAATGACTCCACATCCACTCCCATTGTGGAAATATTATAGTTAGTTCCGATTCTTCCAATTCCGTTGAGCGAATCAGGGAATAGTCTGAATTTGTAAAGGCTATACAACTGTCCCACAGGAGCTGATAATGATTTTTTAAGGACATCCGGGAATGTTCCTACCGTACTGTCTGCCATGTTTGGATTTGTTGTAACTCCTATTAATCCTCTGTTACCTGATGTTCCGGGTCTGTCAGCAATATACTGACATCCTAAAACCGTTCTGAAGAAAGTAGTGTCCAGATAAGTCGAGCCGGTCCTGTCGAGCTGGTAACCGATATCTTCTGCAAGGATAACCAATTTTGATTTTGTCGCTGTTGTCGTTCCGCCTGAATTCAAATAAGCTTTAATAGAATCCTTTACGACATTTGATACTACTGATGTTCCTTCACCAAGTAAAATTACTTTCTTATAACCTCTGAAGGAAATTGATGTAGTACCGGTCGTTTGTCCTCTTCTGTTAAAGAGATCATATGTCTCTGCCATGCTGTTAAGATTATTCACCACAGAGTCTTTTGCCGTTCTGCATCCTGCTGAAGTCGAATCATATAAAACAATTACATTACCTTTAGCTTGTCTCTTTAAAGTCATTGTGTATGTCTGTGCCGATTTCAAAGAGTCGGTTGCATTGTATGCCCATACAGCATATTCCCCAATGAGAGAATCTCCCGGGTTTAAACCAATTCCTGCGAGTAATCCGTCCAGCGCATTGTTTACTATTGAAAGAGATGAATCATAACCCGAACCTCCTGCAGGGAGGGTAAGTCTTACATTTGAAATTGCAGGGCTTCCGAATTTCCATTTGTAGGTTGTGCCTTGCCCTGAGCGTGACCAGTTCATATTAATGACAGATGAATTGAATGCGGATGTAGTAATTGTCGTACCGTTTGGAGGTGATGCTAAATTAAATGCACTCAAAGCCGGAACGCCTCTTGTGAAAGTCAATGTTCTCGGTCCGTTAGCCGATTTCATTGAATCGTCCGGGCTTGAATTTCTGAAAGCCCATACATCCCATTGACCTGCAAGAGACTGACCCTGAGCTAATCCAATTCCTGCCAAAATATTATCCAGCTGACCCGCAGTCATGACAAGAGAATTTCCGGAAGTCGGGAGAGTTAATCTTCTCGGATCAGCTGCCGGTCCGAATATCCATTTGTATGAAGCAGTAGATGCCGACGTATCCCAAGTCATTGTGATCTGAGTGTTAGAATTCGGAAAGGATGTAATTGTTGTTCCCGCAGGCGGAGTCTGTAAATTAAATGCGTTCAAAGGATAATTAGCAATTAATATTGATGTAGTCCAGATATTAAACTGAACCCCCGGACCTGCTTTATCATCCATCCATACAGGCCATACTTTACTGTTGCCTGACGTAACTCCGATATAATCACCCATTGTATTGATGCCCGGCAAATTCTTTGGTCTGAAGTGATGATCTGCTACTTCGATATCTGTCCATGTATTACCTCCGTCAACTGATCTTGACATATAAACAGAACATGAATCACCTGATGAAGGAAAATTTCTGTTATCATAATAAATGACATTTAAGCCTCCTGCATCATCAACATTTATTACCGGAAAAAACTGAACTTTACCATTATTAAGAGCATCCTGATTAACTCTTATACCGGATGACCATGTAGCTCCATTGTCCGTAGATCTGTTAATAATAACATCTGCATCAGAACCGGCAGGTGCAAGATTAACCTGACCTGTAACAATGTAAATCCAGCCATTTCTTGAACCTCCGCTTTTATCGATGTCAATTCGTGGAAATCCCGGCACTCTGATACCCCAGCCATTAAATGAAGATGATCTCATACCATTTACATCGAAAGCATTTTCAGTTGCCACATAGTTCAAACCACCGTTTGTTGATTTTGCAATTCCAATAAAATCTTCTGTGAAAGGAGATGTTGTAATCCCTGCAGACCAGCAAACAAATACATTTCCGTTTGGAGCAACAGCAACATCATGCCCCTGAGCAAAATGACCTGCTGGTGTTGAGTTCAAAACAATGGGAGGATCCCAGGAAACACCTCCGTTGGTGGTTCTTGCTACTCTTCCATCTGCCAAACTTCCTGAAAAACGAGTCCAGGCCATGTATGTATTTCCAAAATATGGACTTGACGGAGATCCGTCAGTACCTATCAGATTTTTGTCCACATTAGCATCCGCGACAACAGTGAATGTTGATGACCATGTAACTCCATTATCTGTTGAATAATTGGCACCCATTCCTGTTAAGCCTCCAAAGTTCGTTGCGCTTAATAAATGTCCGTAAATGAAATTTCCATTTTTATCAATTACAGGTGCGGGATCACCTCTCTGATCATTCAGATTAGGTGCGTTCATAGTATCTCTCCCTCTCCATGTGACTCCTCCGTCTGTTGTTACATAAACACCAACGTTTATGAAGTTGTTTGAATTTATTATTGGCTGTGCAGCAGCAAACATTATGTTAGGATTAGTAGGATGTCTTGCAATATCAGTTTCGTTTTGCTGATTCCCTGCACTTGGATGAACTCTGAAATTCGGGGTTGCTACAAATACTCCTATAGGTGTTATAAATTTTCTTGGAGCAAAAGTAAATTGTTTAATTTCAGTGCTTACCATTGGTAAGTTTGTGTACTCTCCCGTAGGATAAGTTAAAGAAGACCTTGGATCGACATTCCATCGCGGGTGTTCCTCGGTTGCTTTCTGCCCTGTCATAATAATAAAACCAATTATTGCAACAGGTAAAATGAAAAATAACTTTTTCATTAATTTTCCCTTTCATTTATTGTTAAATTAAAATACAAATTGATTTATTAACTAATCAGAGGTGTATTTTTGATATGTTTTTAAATATGGATCTGAGATTTGTATTAAATTATAATTTTAAAATAATAAATGCAATTTTTAATTTAGTGCAGTCAAAGATCTGTGAAAACTCGATAGAAATGTCAGTGGTTTCGACTCTTTAGAAATGTCATAAGG
>CAYNTN010000031.1:0-38628 GCA_964399995.1 uncultured Ignavibacteriaceae bacterium | reverse complement strand
GAATCCATTGAGCTTCGAGTCTTTAGAATGATTGGATTCTTCACTTCACTCCGCTGCGCTCCGTTCGTTCAGAATGACAAAAGGGTGTGAGACTCGTTCGTTCAGAATGACCAACATTAAACATCGATCATTGAACAGTAGTGATTGGATTCTTCACTTCACTCCGCTGCGCTCCGTTCGTTCAGAATGACAAAAGGGTACCGCTTCGCTCCGTTTATTCAGAATGGCAAAGAGTGTAGCGCTTTGCTCTGTTTGTTCAGAATGGCAAAGAGTGTAGCGCTTTGCTCTGTTTGTTCAGAATGATGAACATTAAACATCGATCATTGAACATTAGTGATTGGATTCTTCACTTCACTCCGCTGCGCTCCGTTCGTTCAGAATGACAAAAGATGTTTGTGACTCGTTCGTTCAGAGTTTTACTTTTGGATTCAATTTCACAAGCAATGCATCCACTTTCTTTATCAGCCAATTTTTAATCACAATGTTATTTTCGTTTTTTATTTCTTTCTTAATGAATAACAAATCTTTCTCATCAGCATCCGGTTTAATCTTCAAAAGCTTTTCATAGAACTTTATGAAATTTACAAACATGACTTTGTAATCGTCAAAGACATTTTTGTTATTATTGACGAAGTGCTTAAACGCTTCCAATGCATGAAATGCACCGTCAGTATCCCCAAGCTCATAGTAAGTTCTTAAGTACATAGTATCTACGTCAGTCTTAAAAAAAAAGAATTCATCTTTAATACGTGAAGCATGTTCAAGTGTCTTCCCATACTCACTTCGTAAAAAATGTAAATGCGCTTTGGCATAATTCGTTAAATTATCACGCTGCGCTGGATGCAGAAGCCCGGTGTATTTATTCGTAAAATTTTGTAGCCATTCAGCTTCATTTTCAGTATTGCAGCAGAGAATAATACACCTGAAAAGCTGAATATTCAAATATTGATCCTCCGAAGGAGAGTGTGAATTGCTTTCAAGCATGCTCTTGAAAACCGATAATCCTTCATCTCTGAATTCATCAACATTACTGTCTTCCTTTTGCATAGCGTAATTTACAAGCTGCATAAAAAAACTCCATCTGTCGAACCTTTCCAGCGCATTCAGATTCTTCAGCAGTGTTTCTTTGAGCCGGAAATAGTGAGAATGGTTTTTCGGATCAACACTTGTTTTATATTTTAAGTAGTGTAATTCAAGATAAAGTTTGCTGACGAAATCACTTTTTTCAAACACCTTAAGCCATTCTTCGATTTTAATTCTGTCGAAAATATTTTTAATAAATGTATTTTCCACTTTCCTGCCGTAATTATCAAAAGTCATTTCCATTTCAGCCGCTATATGCATATAGTCGAAAACGAATTGAAGTAATGCAGCTTCGGAGAGATTCTCAATACCTTTGGAAATATTGTCGAAGTTATAGTCCTGCGTGTAGTATGAATACTGCAGATCCGCAAGCTGTCTTAGTTTTGAAGCATAATTTTTCGTTGGAAAATCCGTTGACTTCAGTTTCTCCTCTATTGATTTATTAATTCCGTTCGATTCTGCATAAAGACTTCTGTTGACATATCCCCGGCTAAGATTCAACAGCTTTTCCAATTCATCTTCCTTATGAACGTGTTCAGTCAGGAATTCTTTTGCGGATTTTGTCAGAGCTGTGTAAAGATTCGTAAGTTTTTTGCTGTTAAAAGTTTTTCCTTTGAAAAGTTTGCCGAAGACTTTTTCATTACTCAATTCGTCCGGATCAAATTCAGGATAAAACTTAACAAGGTAGTTATATAATTCAATAATTTTTCTTTCGGACTTTTTAGTAGGAGATTTTAAATACTTCTTGAATAATCTTAATTCCTCCTCGCTGAAAGTTCTGAGTAATTTTATAATTTTCATGGAAAAAAATAACTTTTTTTTCTGAGTAAAACAAATTCAAAAAAACGCGGAATGAGAATAGAATTCAGCGGATTTTTGAGAAAACCGCAGAGCTGACGTGAGTTTTTTTAAAGTAAATTTCCGAATGTTTACTTGATTGATTTGTAAAAAAATATATTTTGTATGAAGATAAGCTAAAGATAACTTTTTGAGAAGTTATGACAAATCATAAAACACATCTTGCTCCTCTTTCCGAATTTGCATTCAAGGAAGAAAAACCCTCAGGCTACGGTTCCGGTATCATTACCGGAGCCGGTCCTTTCATTGGAATCGGAGTGGGAATATTTTTTAAAAGAAGAGTGTCAATTATAAGTGAATCTGACTAATTTAATAATTTATTTAGTCCAAAAATCTGAGTATGTAAAATGAAAAAATACTTTAAATTTGAACCCAAATTAAAAGAAAACAAGCAATCTCAGAAAATTTTTCTGAGTTTTTCTTAAAAATTTCTCTTTGGAAGGAATGTAAAAAATTATTATGTTCGCAAAAAGTAAGATAAAGAATATAAAGAACAAGCACTCCCTCAACTGGCAGACATGTAATACATTTCGAGAATACCTTGATTCTGTTATTTCAATATGTTCTTAAAAGGGGAAGATTGCCTCAAAGACTCTAAGTCTCAAAGAGGAATCTTGCAAATATAATAACTTTGTGCCTTTAGTCTTTGAGGTGATTTTTCAAAATGTTAATTACTAAAATTTTTTTACTCAATACACAATACTCAATACTCAATACTAAAACTAAAAAAAGAAAGGAACATCAAAATGAAAAAAAATTTCAAACTCTTTCAAAGGATTGGTTTAATCATTGCAATCTCTGCTTTATTCTTCATCTCACCTGTAAAATCTGATACTACATATGTATCGGGATCAATAGTAAGTTCGAACTGGACTGTAGCAGGGTCACCGTATGTAGTAACGGCTGATATTTCAATTACCAGTTTGATTATAGACCCGGGGGTTTCTGTATTATTCGCAGGTAATTATGAATTTGTGGTTGCTGGCGTCATCGAAGCTATTGGAACAGAGCAAGCTAAAATAATCTTTACAACGAGAGCAGGAACTGCGAGCTGGAAGGGGATTAGATTTCAGAACAGTAGTCCGGGATGTTTTATGAAATGGTGTATAGTAGAGAAAGGAAATAACAGTGGAATTCAAATAGTTGAGAGCTTGCCTAATCTTTTTAACTGTATTATAAGAAATAATTCAGCAGTTTCATACGGAGGTGGTATAAGAATTTCTAATTCAACTCAAGGGAATCTCACATTTACAAATTGTACAATTGAAAATAACCTTGTAACTAATACCAGTGCTGCTGGTGAAGCAGCAGGTGGTGGTGTTATAGTTTTCTCTGGTGGAGTTACTTTTATTAACTGCAACATTCTGAGAAATCGTGCATTTTCACAAATAAGTGCTAGTAGCGGAATAGCAGTCGCTTTTGGAGGAGGAGTAGCACTAATAAATAATGATCAAATTTTTAAAAACTGTAAAATTACTATGAATACAGTTACTGCTATTAATACCTTAAATGGTATGGGAACAACGGAGCAGGCATTTGCAAGAGGAGGAGGTTTATATACTCGAGCAGGAGTTACAACTATAAGGAATTCAATTATTGCAAAAGATTCTTTGTATGCATCAGCACATAATGTTATAACGAGAGAGGGAGGTGGAATGTATTTTCAAGGAAGCGGACAAACATTTATTGAAAATTCTACAATAGTGAATAATAAATATCATGGTCTCTACAGGAATTCTTCAACCGTATCAGTAATTAATTCTATTATCTACTTTAATGATACAGAAATCTCGGGAAACCCTACTGTTACTTATAGCGATATAGATAGTCTATACCCAGGAGAAGGAAATATAGATGTAAACCCCAACCTAAATTCATGTCTTCAAGTTACGGGCGGACCTTGCGTTGATGCAGGTAAAGATAGCATAATTTACAGGGACGCTTGTATTCCTCCTTCACTGGGAAACCTTAGAAATGATATGGGAGCTCATGGTGGTCCCGGAGCTTGTAATTGGTTGTACGTTCAAGAACCTCCATGCTCTCCTTGGCCTGTGTCATCTATCAATATAGAACTGACTGCTCTGATGCAGGGTCTCTACAATCCGGTAACAAATATGATGGCTCGACCCCAGAGTGAAATATTGTATTTAAGAAATGCAACCTGTCCTTATGCTATAGTCGAACCTGCAGCCTCTACACTTAACCAAAACGGAATCTCCTCAACCGAATTCATTTTTAATTCTGCTCCGTCCGGTACTTACTATTTAGTTACAAAAAACTGGAACTGTCTGGAAACATGGAGCAAAGTTGGCGGTGAAGTGCTCTACAATGATGGCGAAACTAACTTTTACGATTTCACGACTGCACCGTCTCAGGCATATGGAAATAATCTGATTCAAATAGATGACTCACCTCTCAGGTATGGAATTTACATTGGTGATGTATCTCAATTCGGTGCAATAGACCTAGCAGATGTCCTAGCAGTTTATCAGGATGCAAGTGCATTCAGAACCGGGTATGTTGTAACAGACCTTAATGGAGATTATCAGGTTAACCTTACGGACGTGTTGATTGCATACAACAATTCTGTGGCATTTGTCGCAAAGAAACCGCCCTTATGTCCTCCATAAGCTCTAAAATTTATATCGCTGTTCTTTCACTTTACAGAGTGTTTTCACATAATGTTCCTTTCAGCTCCTTGATGCTTTCCCGGGCATATGCTTTGTCCAGGGAAGTCCGGGAGTTATTGGAGAATGTTTGTTCAGAAGGAATAGAAAAGAAATGGAGACTTAAGGAAACCATCTGAAAATAAAAAGATATTGCTCTGAGCATCTAAGTGACCTCTGAGCCTCCTATATAATTCATTTTACTAAATGTGAAAATCAGGCAAAATGAGTTATTTCTCTCAAAACATATGGCTTGCCCTATCGGGGTACTCTGTGGTGAATGAATTTAAATTTTTTTTAAATCCAAAAAATCTGAGTATGAACATCATGCAAATATTGCAAAACCAGACTCAAATCGAAGAAAACCGGCACATGCTGAAATATTTTCATGAGTTTTTCTTAAGAAAATCTCTTTGCATTGAAAATGAAATAGATTTAAATTTGCATCAAAATAAAATAATACATAAACAAAAATCTAAACTGAAAGGAAAATCAAAATGAAAAAAAATTTCAAACTCTTTCAAAGGATTGGTTTCGTCTTTGCAATCTCTGCTTTAATTTTCACATCAGCTGCAAGGCCTGATACTACATCTGTATCCGGACCAATAGTAAATGCAAACTGGACTTTAGCAGGCTCGCCGTATGTCGTGACAGGTGATATTTCAATTACCGGTTTGATTATAGACCCGGGGGTTTCTGTATTATTCGCGGGTAATTATGAATTTCTTGTTTCAGGTGTTATCGAAGCAATCGGAACAGAGCAATCTCAAATCATTTTCACGACTAAAACAGGTGTAGCCAGCTGGAAAGGAATAAGATTTCAGAATAGTCTTCCGGGATCTTTTATGAAATGGTGTATTGTGGAGAAAGCAAATACAAGCGGGATTCGAATTTTAGATAGTCCCCTTAAGCTTTTCAATTGTACTATAACAAACAATCAAACATTGACCTACGGTGGAGGTATTTTTATATCAAATACAGTAAATCACAATATTGATTTGACGGAATGTACCATTTCAAACAATTTAATACCATCTGGGCAATTAACGATAGGAGGTGGAATTAGAGTAACATCGAACGGGGTAGTTCGATTTGTAAGTTGCAAAATTGAGAATAATAGTATTACAACCATATCTAATGGAAGTTGTACAGGAGGAGGTGTTTCAATTGAAGGAAGTGCAAGTGCACAATTTATTGATTGCTCTATTCAAAGAAATTCTGTTATTGGAATTGGTAATTCAGCTACTCATGGTGGAGGTGTATATGTCAGTGGGAATGCTTCATTTTCAAATTGCATTATAAATGGAAATAAATGTACCGGAACCGGTGGAAGTAGTGATTCATATGGAGGAGGAATCTACAATGATGGAAATATATCGATTAGTAATTCAATCATTGCATGGGATACTCTTTCTTCAGGACGTACTAATCGTGGATCTGGAATTTATTCTCGAGTTGGACAATTAAAGATTGATAATAGTACCTTATCGCACAATAGATATCAGGCAATTTGGAATATAAGCTCAAATGTGACTGTTATTAATTCAATTTTATTTTTCAATTACAATTTGGGTAGCGGTATGTATGGTCCACAACTTGATGGTGCGTTTAATATAACATACAGTGACGTCCAGGTCCAAGGTGGACCCGCGTAC
The DNA here is from genome assembly GCA_964399995.1 of uncultured Ignavibacteriaceae bacterium. GTDB lineage: Bacteria > Bacteroidota > Ignavibacteria > Tepidaquicellales > Tepidaquicellaceae > JAGPCH01. Next base: position 32,366 of record CAYNTN010000031.1, on the reverse strand, counting down.
CCTGGCGTTGGAAATATTAACAATAACCCAAACTTTGATAGTCCAATATGTTTAAAACTCTTACCCGGGTCTCCCTGTATAGATGCCGGAAAAGATACCATAATTTACAGAGATGCCTGTTTCCCGCCTTCACTAGGAAATACACGAAATGACATGGGTGCGTACGGCGGTCCGGGTGCGTGTAATTGGCTTAACTTTGAAAATCCACCTTGCTTCACTCCACCTGTATCATCCATCAATATAGAACTCACCGCTCTGATGCAGGGTCTATATAACCCGTCAACAAATATGATGGCAAGAACACAGAGTGAAATATTGTATTTAAGAAATGCAACCTGTCCATATGCTATAGTCGAACCGGCAGCTGCTACACTTAGTCAGAACGGAATCTCATCACCCGAATTCATTTTTAATTCTTCTCCGTCCGGTACTTACTATTTGGTAACAAAGAACTGGAACAGCCTGGAAACATGGAATAAAGCCGGAGGGGAATTGCTCTACAATGATGGCGAAACTAACTTTTACGATTTCACGACTGCACCGTCTCAGGCATATGGAAATAATCTGATTCAAATAGATGACTCACCTCTCAGGTATGGAATTTACATTGGTGATGTATCTCAATTCGGTGCAATAGACCTAGCAGATGTCCTAGCAGTTTATCAGGATGCAAGTGCATTCAGAACCGGGTATGTTGTAACAGACCTTAATGGAGATTATCAGGTTAACCTTACGGACGTGTTGATTGCATACAACAATTCTGTGGCATTTGTCGCAAAGAAACCGCCCTTATGTCCTCCATAAGCTCTAAAATTTATATCACTGTTCTTTCACTTTACAGAGTGTCTTCAAATGATGTTCCTTTCAGCTCCTTAATGCTTTCCCGGGCAGATGCTTTGTCCGGGAAAGTCTGGGAGTTTTGGATTCTCATTGTCCCGCAGAATCTAGCAAGAGGAGAATGCTCTTCATCGCAGAGTCTTCCCGTCGAAACATAATTTAACCTTGTGGATCTCAGTCGGGAGTGACTCTGCGAGGACGAAATGAGCATGTCGGAGCGACTGCGTGGTATGTACTGGCAAAGAATAAGATAAATCCATTCTGGTATGGGAACAGGTAAGTATTTGTTGGTTTGAAATGAATTTTGATTCACACGGCAATAAAAATTTCTCGCAGATATACGCAGATTATTATCCGCAAATATTCGCTGATAGAAATATCTGAGCAACTTTTTCTGCGTAAATCTGTGCTAATTATCTGCGATCGTCTCTGCGAGAAAAAATTTCGAGAACAAAGTTGGGTTCTTTATAAAGATTTATTAATTTCTTTTAACTATGCCTGAAACACGTTTAATCAAAATATTAAAAACCTTTAGCAAGGATGAGATGAATTCTTTTGGAGTGTTTCTTCATTCGCCGTTTTTTAAAAGATCGAGGAATACAATCGGATTATATAATTACTTATCAGGAATTCATCCCGAATTTGAAGAGGCTTTGTTGGATCAAAGAAAGGTCTTTAAGAGGCTTTATCCATACGAAGAGTTTAGCGAAAGGAAAATTGAAAACCTGATTTCAGATATTACCAAATCAGCCGAAGATTTTTTATCTCAAATTACTCATCAGCACGATCAGCTGGATTATTATCTTGACCTCAGCAAAGGATATTGTGAAAGAAATCTGTTTAATGAAATGGGAAGAATTATTAAAGTTATAGAAAAAAAAATCCGTGAATCAAACTTATCAACAAAAGATTACTTCCTGAAAAATAAACAGCTGTTACTTTTGAAATTAAGATATTATGAAGAGATGCGGGATTTCGATAATCTTGGGAGGTGCGTTGAGGAACTTAATGAATTAACTGTTTTTCAGTTTATTTCAGAATACATAGATACATTGTGCTCCAGGGAAATTTACAAGAAGAATTTTGCTGAGTACAAAGAGAATCAATTTATAAAAGAAATTCTGAATAAAATTAATCCGGAGAAATTAATAACGGCATTTGAGAAAGGAAGTAATGAGTATTCATCCGGAATCGCTCTCAGCATAAAACTGCATTACTACAAGCTAAATGCCATAAGAAACAACCGCGACGATAATTACTATTATTTATTTAAGAATTTACTCTTTGATAATATTACAAAACTTAACAGGGAGGAACGGTATCTTTTTTTTACGAATCTCCTCGATTACTGTGCAGAAAGACAATCGAAAGAGTTTTATAAAGAAGGATTGGAGATTTACAAAAAAATGTATGACAGTGATTCGTATTCACCTTCAGAAAATCAATACGGGGATTTTGTGATGTATAGAAACATAATTCTGTTCAGTAATTCTCAAAGGGATGATCAATGGTTTTTTGATCTTGTGGAAAAATATATTCACACGCTTCATCCCGACCACAGGGAAAATATGAAACATTTTGCTTATTCGGATTTCTATTTCAGGAAGAAAGAATTTGGCAAAGCATTGGAGCACAATTCAAATATAACACAGGATTTTTTTTTCTATAAAGTAGATGTCAGGTATCTATTGCTGAAGATTTACTACGAACTGGATTATATTTCTGAAGCAACTGACCTGCTTGGTGTGTTTAAAAGTTTCATTAAGAATAAAAGGGATTTGACGGATTTCTATAAACAAGCATATTACATGTTTTTAGAATTATATGAGGAGCTGCTGAGAATAAAATCAGGTAAGAGCAAAACATCAATACCGGAAATCAGAGAAAGGGTAAATGAAAAAACAAAAATTTCCTATATGCCATGGATAATAGAAAAAGTAAATGAGCTTGATGAAAAAATCATGATTTGACAATTGACTTCATTATTCATTTTAATATTGGAGTACTCAAATCGGGAAGAATTTAATTCGAAAATTTAGAGGTTCAGATGTGAGTAGTATCGAATTTTTTAGCAGATAATCGTGATGAATTCTATAAAAAATTTAAAGGAATATAATTTTTTGAAATCAAAAATATGAGTATTTGTTAAACTGAAATATTGATAATACTTACTGAATTTAAAGGAAATCTGAAAATAGGAACAAATTTTTTAGAGTATTTCCTGAAAATTTCTCTTTGACATGAAGACCAGATTAATGTAAGTTTGTAAAAAGATAAAAAAATATTAGAAATAAATTCTATTTATATAACACAACAATTTCACTAATTAAAAAAAAGGAGATAAAAAAATGAAGGAACAAATTCTAAAAATATTCGCATTCATCTTAATAGTTTTAGCAGCTGCATCTTGCAGTGAAGATGAAAAAAATGAAAACGTAGTAAATCCTCCTACTAATTCATCTTTCGAAGGAACATGGGAAGCTGAAGAAGTTCAACTTTTATCAGCTCCATCGCTTAATCCGGGGGTTTGGAAACCGGTGTTAGTAATGTGGGGCAGTGTCTCTGCTTCCACTGTTGGCAGTTTTGAAATTACATTTCGCGCCGACAGCACATGGATTGCTTCAGGATTTCTTACAAATACTGCCATAAAAGCTATGGTTAAAGATAACCAGTCGGGAACAAATTATTCAGCTAACGGAAGATATATAAAACAAACCAATACAATTAATGTTGTCATGAACAACTACACAGGCCGAGGTCCCACAACCGGAACAACTTACTTTGACTATTCAATCTCGGGCGATAAAATGACAGCTACAATAAATCTGCCGAATGATGAGAAGTGGAAAGTTGTGTTTAAGAAACAGTAGAAGTTGAAAGTTAAAAGTTAAAAGTTGAAAGTTAAAAGTTTGTAATAATTTATTTTTTAAATTAACCCGAAAGGGAACAGTAATGAGAAAAATATTTATTCTTATCATAGTTTTAATTTCGACAAATTCGTTTGCACAAGGAAATTTTACCGTCGAATGGGAAAGTCCGGCAGGGTGGAGAACACATAATAGTTGGGCTGATCCACAAGGAATTTTTAAATTGAATGCCACATCAAATATTTATCATTTAGGACTTGAAGAAATTAGTAATCCGGACAACTTAAGATTTTATAATGGGGCAAGTCATTCTTTAGATTATAATTGGAGTTCATCTGAATATGTTTTTGGCATTACAGGTTTGTATTATGGAGAAGATTATTCAACCGGGAAATTTGATGTAAACGGAGATGGAATTAATGAACTAATAAATTCAGGAGGTGGAGTAGTAAATCCTGTTAATGGAGAAATATTTTACTCCACTCCGGATCATATTTATCATATAATAGATATTGATGGTGATGGTTATTTGGAAATAATTCAGACAGCCGGATTCCCTTCATATATTATAAAAATTGTATCAACACCTGCTCAAACTGTTTCAGCTGAAAATAATACTGAAATCGTAAAGAACTACGATCTCAAACAAAACTATCCAAACCCATTCAATCCGAATACGATGATTGAATATTCATTGAATAAAAATTCTGATGTAAAGATAGTTATCTATGACATACTCGGAAAAGAAGTAAACACACTTGTTGATCAGAATCAAATTCCCGGTATATACAAATTGAATGTTGAAGGAAATGATTTATCTTCAGGAACTTATTTTTACAAATTAATAATAAACGGTGCTGCTGAGGCGAAGAAGATGATCTTAGTCAAATGAAAATGCAAATATAAAATCATTTATATTTTCTCGAACTAATTAACAAATTAACTAAATAAACCATTTAACCAAATCCAAATGAAAAAACTATTACTGTACTTCTTGTTTCTCTTAGCAGCATCAAATCTCCACTCCCAGTCTCTGGAAGAGAATCTCCAACAAGTTGGTCCGCTATATGGTCAGCGCTATCTTCAGCCGCTGGCAAATGCTATGGGGCTGGACGTAAACTCAAATCTGTTTTATAACGCTTACGTCCCGTTTGACAGTAAAAAGCCTGCACAATTCAATATCGGCATTAGACTAAGACTTATGAATACTTTCCTGAGCAGTGAAGACCAGGTGTTTAACTACAGTTATCAGGATACAGGTCTTGTAAACGGACTGCCGGTTACGGGAACTTACACTGTTGTAAATGCACCTACTGTTATCGGAGAGACTGAACCCCCGACTGCAAAATTTACTTACAACGGTACCTACTATCCTGAGAATGACATACAATTGATCGGAGGGATCGTTCAGACGAAAAATGTTCCTATGTTCATTCCTGAAATTGCTTTCGGTACTGTATATGCAACCGACGCCTCTATCATTCTTCTTCCTACTATAAGCGTCGAAGATTTCGGATCATTTAGAATGTTTGGCTTTACTCTCAGGCATAATCTCAGCCACTATGTCAAAAATTCACCTGTTGAATATGCTCTGCAAGGCGGTTATCAGCGAATGTCTCTGACGGAAAGCGACAACAACGATCTCTGGAAATCCAACAGTTACTTCATAAACGGTCAGCTGAGCAAAACTTTCGCAAAAATATTTACCGCTTATGCTGCACTTCAGTATGAAAATTTTGAAGCTGATGTTTCATATAACTATATTGACAACGGCGACAAAATACCGATATCATTTAAATTGTACGGAGACACTAAATTCAGAGGAGTCATCGGAGGGACAGTAAGGACAGGATTCTTCGCATTTAATCTCGATGCAAACATCGGAGCGAAGTTTGCTCTGTCGTGTGCTTTTAATTTTATTATATTATAAAATATCATTGTAGTCCGTCAGCTGCAATTGAATTGAAAGGAATCTCAATAAAGAATCACAGAGCCACGGAGGAAAAATAGCGGAAACCAATTTGATTCCTCTGTGGCTCAGTGTTAAAAAAAGAAAATCATACCTTTGAAGCTATTATTGTTGTCATCCCTTTTACTAATTTGTTAAATTTTATTTTCATCCCGCTTGCTTGTAAATATCCCACAACTTCTTTTTCCGATAATCTTACCTTCTTATAAGTACTGACTTTTTGCTTCCACACAGTATCAGTTCTCTCGTAAAAAAGGTCTGTTACATTTACAAATTCATCTTCATAATCCAGAATACAGGTTAGTATTTTATTTTCATCACTTTTTACAAGGATGAATCTTTCTGTGCCCGTAAGTTCAGCCGAGTAATCACGAAATGAAAGTATGACTCCTCCTTCTTTCCCCAATGAAGCCACAACATTTGAAATGAAAATTTTTACCTCGGATTTATTTTCAAGATGGGATAAAGTATCGCCGCAGCAAACAATTAATTCGGGACGGGAAGTAAACAAATCAGCTTTTCTTATGTCGTCATTGATAATTTTAATATTTAATTTCTTTGCATTTACTTTAAGTTCATCCAATAGCTGCCGGTTAAAGTCAATTGCTAAAACCTGAAAGCCAACCTCTGCAAGCGGAATACTTTGAATCCCGTGTCCTGACCCTAGGTCAATTGCAATTTTGTTTGATGCAGGTGAAATAGAATTACTGATAAGAAATTTTTTAAATTCATTACATCTGGTTTTAAAGTCACCTGACATCCAGGAATAAAATTGTCCTAGATGATTGTCATAATGTTCTTTTACTGTCATTTTCTAATAAGAAATGTAATGTTAAAAGTGCAACGCCTGAAATGAATTAATAAGGAAGGAGCATTTACAAAGAGCTGAGATAAGTTTCAATTTTTTCCCTTCTTCGCACTCAGATTCAAGTTGGCTGTTGATTTAAAATCTAAATCCTAAGCGACCCCCGGAATGCTCGTGCGGCATAGTATGATTCCGCACCATTGTGATACACGAAGACATGGTTGTAGCGGCGGTCACAAAAAAGGGCACCGCGGAGTTCTCTGATTTCAGCAGGAGTTTTCACCCAGCTGGATGTTTTTAAATCGAACTCTCCAAGCTCCTGCAATTCCCGGTATTGCTCTTCAGTCAAAATCTCAATTCCCATCCAGTCTGCCATGCCAATAGCGCTGTCCTTCGGTTTATGCTCTTTCCTTGACCGGAGTGCTTCCGGATCGTAACAAATACTTCTGCGCCCTTTAGGAGTTTCCTCCGAACAATCATAGAAAATAAATTCGCCACTACTTTTATCATGTCCGACAACATCAGGTTCACCTCCCGTTCTTTCCATTTCATTAAGCGACCAAAGTTTTTCATCATTAGCGTCAAGCTTTGATTCTACTTTAGTCCATTCAATATCCTTATGACGTTTCATGTTTTTCTCAAAACGTGTTTTTAATATCCTCAGGAGTTCGGAACTTTGTTTTGGTGACAATTTCTTATTATTGTTTTTCATAATATAATTATTTTATTGAACAGTATGTTGCTGAAACAATTAAACCCGGGATGTTCAAAAAAGCAATCTCTTTCTCAAGCTCTTGAGACTGTGTGAAAACTCAACTTTAGTTTATAAACTCATATTTTAAATTGCATTTTTAAATCGAATTTCACAGGCTAATAGCCTGTGCTACTATAGAACTAACATTTTCACACAGCCTCCTTTGTAAAAGTTGAGTATCGCTAATTTTTTACTTTACCAGGCTGGGTTTTATCACAGGCTAATAGCCTGTGCTACTATAAAACTAAAATTTTCACACAGCCTCCTTTGTAAAAGTTGAGTATCGCTAATTTTTTACTTTACCAGGCTGGGTTTTATCACAGGCTAATAGCCTGTGCTACTATAAAACTAAAATTTTCACACAGCCTCCTTTGTAAAAGTTGAGTATCGCTAATTTTTTACTTTACCAGGCTGGATTTTAGTTAAAGAGAATTCATGGCTTTTGGGACAGACTCCGGATAATATTTTAGACAGCCAAGTAAATTTTACAATTCTAAATTTGTTTTAGTTGGGTTCAATTCACTTTTAATTGTATCAGCATATAAAATAAAATATAGCCATCTATGAGTTTTATCTCCCGCTATTGTTTAGATCAAATCTGTCAAGATTCATTACCTTATTCCACGTCTTCACAAAATCCGTCACAAATTTCTCTTTAGCATCCATGCTTCCGTAAACTTCAGCAATGGCTCTCAGCTCTGAGTTTGATCCGAAAATAAGATCTGCACGGGTTCCGGTCCATTTTAGTTCACCGGACTTACTGTCACGCCCTTCAAAGATCAGGTTCTTGTCATCAACGGGTTTCCAGTTTGTGTTCATATCCAGAAGATTAACAAAAAAATCATTCGTTAGTTTTTCAGGCTGCTTGGTGAAAACTCCATGCCTGCTTCCGTCATAGTTGGTGTTCAGTGCTCTCATCCCTCCGAGCAGAACTGTCATTTCAGGAGTCGTAAGTGTAAGTAGCTGCGCTTTGTCAATAAGAAAGTGTTCTGCAAGAACCGCAGCTTCTCCCTTTGCATAATTGCGGAATCCATCTGCAATAGGTTCCATTGCATTAAAAGAATCTGAGTCAGTTTGTTCCTGTGAAGCATCCATACGACCGGGTGTGAATGGTACAGATAATTTATGCCCAGCATTCTTTGCTGCCTGTTCAACTCCGGCACAACCGGCTAATACTATCAGGTCAGCCATTGAAATCTGTTTGCCGTCCTTCTGAGCAGAATTGAAATCTTTTTGAATACCTTCAAGAGTTTTCAAAACTATAGATAACTGTGTCGGATTGTTAACTGTCCAGTTTTTTTGAGGCTCAAGGCGGATTCGCGCACCGTTTGCACCTCCGCGTTTGTCTGAATTTCGGAAAGTTGAAGCTGATGCCCAGGCAGTTGATACCAGTTGAGAAATTGTAAGTCCCGATGCCAGAATTTTTTCTTTAAGATTTGCAACATCCTTACTGTCAGCTAATTTATGATTTACACCGGGAATCGGATCCTGCCAGATCAGATCTTCATTAGGAACCTCAGGTCCGGTATATCGGGATTTAGGACCCATGTCACGGTGTGTCAGTTTGAACCACGCTCGGGCAAAAGCATCAGCAAATTCTTCAGGATTTTCATAAAAGCGTCTTGAAATTTTTTCATAATCAGGGTCAAACCTTAAAGAAAGATCTGTCGTCAGCATTGTAGGTAAATGTTTTTTAGACGGATCGTGAGCATCAGGTATTATTGCTTCAGCATTTTTTGCTTTCCACTGGTTAGCTCCCGCAGGACTTTTAGTAAGCTCCCATTCAAATTCAAACAGATGTTTGAAAAAATCATGATTCCATTTACTCGGAGTTTTTGTCCAGGTTACTTCCGGACCGCCTGTAAGTGTATCATCTCCTTTTCCTGTACCAAATTTATTCATCCATCCAAAACCCTGCAGCTCTATCCCTGCAGCTTCAGGTTCCACGCCGATAAATTTAGCTTCGCAAGCTCCGTGCGCTTTACCGAAGGAATGTCCGCCTGCGATCAGTGCAACAGTTTCTTCGTCATTCATCGCCATGCGCGCAAATGTCTCGCGAATGTCTTTAGCTGCAGCAAGCGGATCAGGGTTGCCGTTTGGTCCTTCCGGATTCACATATATCAGACCCATCTGCACAGCTGCCAGCGGGTTTTCCAGGCTACGTTCTCCGGAATAGCGACTTTCATCTGACAGCCATTTTTTTTCTGTTCCCCAAAAAATACTTTCGTCAGGTTCCCAGACATCTTCGCGTCCGCCTGAAAATCCGAAGGTTTTAAAACCCATAGATTCCAATGCAACATTACCTGTCAGGATCATTAAATCAGCCCATGATATTTTGTTTCCGTATTTCTGTTTAATAGGCCAGAGCAGTCTGCGAGCTTTGTCCAGATTGGCGTTATCCGGCCAGCTGTTTAATGGGGCAAAACGCTGTAAGCCCCCGTTTGCACCGCCGCGTCCGTCGCCTATTCTGTATGTTCCTGCGCTATGCCATGCCATTCTGATAAACAAAGGTCCGTAATGTCCGAAATCTGCCGGCCACCATTCCTGCGAATCGGTCATGAGAGTTGTAAGATCTTTTTTTAATGCTTCATAATCTAATTCGCTAAAAGCTTTTCTGTAGTTGAAACCTTCATCCATAGGATTAGACAGGGATGAGTTTTGGCGAAGCATATTCAGTCTTAACCGATTGGGCCACCAGTCAATGATACTGGTACCGCTGCCGGGAGTAGAAAATGGACACTTGCCATTTTTATTAGATGTGTTTTCCATTATATATATTATATTAGATTAAAATAAAATTACTTTCAAAAATAATGGAGATGATTTTATCATTCAAACCGATTTTTTCTATCTTGATATAGTGGAAATCTATCAACCTTAAACTTAAAATCTACAAGCTTCCCCCGTAGAAGCTTCATGTTAAACCGAGTACTCCCGTAATTAATATTGAAATTACAAATTCAAAAATTTAATTTAAAAAGCAATAAGAGCAGATAAAAACAATCATGAATCAAATTAAGCACAGGTGCAATTAACAAGAGAACAGCTTGAAATAATTCAATCGTCAGGTGACATAAAAATAAACGCAGTAGCGGGCTCCGGTAAAACAACAACAATAATTGAATACGCCGCTGCACGACATAAAGATAGTAAAATACTTTATCTCGCTTTTAACAAATCAGTAAAGCTGGAAGCTGCGAGGAAATTTTCTGAAAAGGGTCTTGATAATGTGAGAGTAGAGACAGCACACTCCCTTGCTTACAGGCACATCGTTTACAATCACAACTACAAAGTAAAGGCAAACGGATATAATACAAATGAAATTGTCGAGCTGCTTAAGCTTCGAAGTACAGGTGAAAAGCACACCGAGTACATTGTTGCAAATCACATAAAAAAATTCATAGCTTACTTTTGCAACAGTGATAAAGAGAAAGTCAAAGATTTGAATTATCTGGATGTTGTCTTTGACCCGAAGGCAAGAACTTTTGTATCAAAATTTTATGATTACATCGAAGCTCAGACCCGGAGCTTGCTAAGTAAAATGAACAAGGGTGAAATAGAGATCATTCACGATTTCTACCTGAAGAAATTCCAGCTGTCAGAGCCAAAACTAGATTACGATTATATTCTCTTTGACGAAGGTCAGGATGCATCTCCGGCAATGCTGGATGTTTTTTTAAAACAGAAAGCTGTAAAGGTTGTGGTAGGAGACACACATCAGCAGATATACAGCTGGCGTTATGCTGTTAATTCACTTGAAAGAGCCGGCTTTAAAACTTATCTACTTTCTACAAGCTTTCGTTTCGGACAGGATATTGCGAACCTTGCAGTTGAAGTTTTGAAATACAAGAAGCATATCAGTGATCATTATAAAGTAATTATCACGGGAAAAGGGAATTTAAGAGAGGTCAAAACAAAAGCAATACTGGCAAGAACAAATCTCGGTCTTTTACTCAGAGCAATCAAATATGTAACTGAAAAGAAAAATGTGAAGAGCTTATATTTTGAAGGGAACATAAATTCATATACTTATGCCGATGAGGGAACCTCACTTTATGATGTACTGAACTTGTATAACGGAAAGCACCATCTTATTAAAGACAATCTTATTAAAGCAATGAAGAGTATGATTGAGCTGAATGATTACATTGAGAAGACAGAGGATACACAACTCGCAATGATGGTCAGCATAGTAAACGAATACGGCAACAGCATTCCCGCCATCATTAACATTATCAAAAAGAAGCATGTGGAAAATGAAGACAGGTCTAAAGCCGGGATCATCTTTTCCACAGTTCACAGATGCAAAGGAATGGAGTATGATGAGGTTCACCTAGTAAATGATTTCATGACTGAAACAAAGCTGGAGAAAATATCCAAAGAAAAGAAGTCTGAGGAAATGAATCCGGCGAAGCTTAATGAGGAAATTAATCTTTTATATGTGGCAATTACTCGGACTAAGAACAGAATTCACATACCGGAGCACCTAATGCCGAGAAATTTTCCCCGTTCACCACAGATCAGTATTATTAATGCAGGTGAAGAATATTTTCAGAATGCAAAAAACAAATCAGGCTGGCAGAGCAATTTTAAATCAGGCACTTTTAGGGATAAAGCATATATGATAGATGAAATCAGATTAAAGCACAGTGAAGCATATATGCCGTGGACTCGTGAACTTGATAAAGAGCTTAGAAAAATGTTTGACGAAGGAGTCAGCATATACAAATTAGCAAAGCATTTCGGGAGGACAAGAGGAGCGATAACGGCTAGGCTTGAGAAGCTGGAGCTGGCGTGATTTTAGATTTGGGATTTGGAATACCGGATTTGGGATTTATTGATTTTTAACCCGGATTGTTCAATAGAAACTTTTTTTTACCACTTAGACCCACGAAGGACACAAAGGTCTGAAGGAAATTTGTAATTGTAAGAAAAAATTCTTAGCGATCTTTACGTAAGTGCTTTTCGAACTTTGCGTTTAAACTCTTTATTTATTTTCTATTGAACAATTTGGGTTTAAATAAAAGAAGTTTTTATAATAGAAATTTTATTTAATTAAACACTTAATCACAGACACAACAACATGGAAAACAAAAACACAAAAACTGAAACACCTGAGTACTTCAATCTCCGACCTGAAGCTGAGAAAGCGTTCGGATATTCACATGCAGTAAAGATCGGAAATGATATCAAGATTTCCGGAGCGGTCAGTATGGACAATGACGGGAATCCAACTGCAACAGGAGATCTACTTGAGCAAATGAAAAACTGCTACTCTGATCTGGATAAAGTATTAAAACACTACGGCTGTACATTTGATGATGTGGTTGTTGAAAACATTTTTACCACCAATATGCCTGAGTTTCTGAAACATTCGGGTTACCGGAATTCAATTTATACAAAGCAATTTCCTACCGGTTCATGGCTTGGTGTGAAGGATCTCGCGCTTCCGGAATTTATGATAGAGATTGAACTGGAAGTACATAAAACAAGATGAGGAAATTCATATCTTGGTAAACACATTAATGTAAAATACATGGACGGAAAGATTCACCATATTGAAATATATGTTTCGGATTTAAAAAGAACAGTAATATTCTGGGAGTGGCTGCTTACAGAAAAATTTTCTTATTCAATATTTCAGAAATGGGACAGCGGGATCAGTTTCATATTTGGAGACACGTACATTGTATTTGTTCAGACTGAAAAAGAATACACAGACAATTCATATCACAGGAAAAAAACAGGACTGAATCATCTTGCATTCCAATGCAGCTCGAGGAAATTTGTTGACGATCTGACTAAAGAGCTGGAGGGAAAAAATATTAACATTCTTTATCCGGACAGACATCCGTATGCAGGAGGAGAAGATTATTACGCAGTATTTTTTGAAGATCCAGACAGGATAAAAGTGGAAGTGGTTGCAGATCCTGGTGAACAGTGATTTACGGAAGGTTGCTCAGTTTTACTTTCAGTTGTTGGATGTATTTTACTCCCGTAGCGAAATCTCAGCCCCGTCCTGTATTGCTGCCTCAAGTATGTCAATATTAATATCTTTCAGCGATTTGAACTTAATGCAATATCCACTCACGTCCGCCTTACCGAGTTTCTTTCCATATGTCCGGGTCAAGTATTTCTTATCTTTAATGCCAATTATATAGACAGAGATCCCGGTTGTATTAGCACTCAAACCAATCTGATAAAACTCACGGGTTTTTCCATCAGCATATTTTATTGTCTGAAGTCCATATCCAATGTTAGGATTGGAAACAGTTTTATTCTCACTGTTCTTACCATCAAGGAACCAAAGTTTACATGCCGGCATTGCTTTCTGAATAACTCGGTGCAACGCTTGCATGTCGCTTCGTTTTGGTTCAGGTTGACTGGTAATATACTCTTTGATTTGTGCTTGTACGTTCATATAAAATATAAAATAATTTTTGAAAACAACACTCTTCCCAAAACCCCAACCAACGGAAATATTCGCAAAGCTTATGTCATGCATTTGGGCTATTGTCCTTGTTTGTTGTTTCATAGTAAAGGATTACCGCTCCGGAACCGAAAGTCTTTGTCTTTACAAGTTTAAGAATAATTTTTTCTTTTATGTCTTTAAACAACGGCAAACCGCTTCCGGCTATTACAGGATGAACACAAAGCTGGTATTCATCTATTAAATTAAGTTTCGTAAGCTGCACAATCAAACCCGGACTCCCGACAAAAATATCTTTCCCGGGTTGCTGCTTTAAATCTACAACTTCTTCTTTAAGATCTTTCGTTGCCGGCTTTGCACTGTCCCATTCTAAATTTTTCAGCGAATGAGAAAAAACAATTTTAGGAACGCTGTCTATTGCTGCAGCAAATTCGTCCGTTGATCTATCACCTGTTGGATTTTTCAAAACAGTTTGCCAATACTGCATAAGCTGATATGTTATCCTGCCGTATAAAACAGCGCTTGCTGTGTTTAACAGGTCAGCGTAATGCTGGTGAATTTCTTCATCCGGGATTATTGCTGTATGATCGCAATAACCATCAAGTGTCATATTTATTGCTGCAATCAGTTTTCTCATTTTACTTTTTTTAAAGATCAATTGTCAAAGATAAAAATACTTATTTGGAAATATTATCCTATCTATAAATACAATGAGCAGGAGTGTTCTTCCAAATTTTACTTGCTGCTAATTGATTTTGAATGCAGTAGACACTTCTGAGAAATTCAATACGTAGTTTTTTTGTAGGAACAAATGTTATTAGGGAGTTGGAATTTTCCGAACCGATTAAAACCAATAACGGCAAACGGCTTATTGTCCGTAGGGCTTTATGAAGGTTTGTGGTTTTCCCAATACTCCTTTGGTGTTACTATTCCTGTTTTGTTATAAATCGGAAAGCTAAAATCATTCACATTCCCGGTAATAATGAAATCTGCTTTTGATTCCGTCGCAAGTTCTAAAAATCTGTTATCGTCTTCATCAGATATAACTTCAACCCTATGTTTTGGGCTAAATTTATCAGATAAAGTTTCTATTTGGGAAAGTAATAACTCAGCTCGAATAAGGAAGTCGTGAAACTTTGAGAACTTTGGTCTTGAAACCACCTCATAGTATTCTTTCATAACTTCACTAGAAGTACATAGTTTTATCTTTTGTTCCAGAAATAGGTTATTGAGAATAAGATAGGGATAACCTCGCTGAATTAATGATGAAATAATAACATTCGTATCAATTACTATCCTTTGCATTCCGTCTGACAATTTTTACCTCCTCAGAAATTTCTTCCATTGTCATCTTTGACAATCCATATGTTTCAGCCAACTCAAGGCATTTATTCAAATTTTGACGAGTAAGTTCTCTGCTAACAAGCTCTACAAAGTCTGTAAAGTACAGTTGATCCTTTGTCAATCCAAACTTTTTGAACTCTGCTTCAGATATTAAAATATTTAAAGTTTTCATAATTTATTACTTCAAATTTAGATTTTTTTAAAATAATTGAAAAAACTCTTAACAAACCTGAAATGAAGTTTTGTCAGTTGAATAACGCCTTATTGCTTACCTCTTTATTGACGAATTCGCTAAACCCGTTAGATAAAATAAAAATACTTATTACATCAAAATTTTCCTATCTAATAAATATAGCAAGCATGAGTTTTTTCAAATTTTACTTGTCATTAATTGATTTGGGAACGTAAATGAAATTATTTTTCTCATATGGTTAAATCTTTAAGCAAAATTCCTCTGCTAAGAGTTTTCTAAAATATCTATCGATGTTCTACTACCTAGTTGTTCGGCTAATCCGATAAGAAGTCCTTCTGTTCCACGAATGTAACATAGCCTGTATGAGTTCTCATATTGAACCACTTCGCCGACAAGCTGAGCGCCATGTTCAGTGAGTCTGGTTACCATTTCATCAACATCTTCTACGGCGAACATGACACGAAGGTAACCAAGGGAGTTCACCGGTGCGTTACGGTGATCTGATATGATGAAAGGTGTTATGAATTTTGAAAGTTCGATTCTGCTGTGTCCGTCAGGAGTAACCATCATTGCGATCTCTACGCGTTGTGTCCCAAGCCCTGTAACCTTACCTGCCCATTCACCTTCTACTGTCCCTCTCCATTCGAGCTTTAAGCCTATCTCGGAAAAAAAGGATATGGAATCGTCAAGTGATTCTACAACGATGCTGACATTGTCCATTCTTAGTAATTTGTTTTTTGTCATTGTCTGTCCACTATATAATTTAATTCAGTTACCCCGATAGGAAATTGCCGGGTGTTCAATAGTTTTAGTTTTATTTTGTCTTTGAGGCCTGAAAATAAAGGAATGCCTTGTCCGAGTATAATTGGATTAACAAACAGCCAGTAGCCGTCAATTAAGTTCAGCTGAATAAGTGCGTGTGTTGCTGACGGGCTGCCAAAAAGCAGGATGTCTTCACCCGGTTGTTGTTTTACTTCATTTATTCTGTCCGAAAGGTTATCACTAATAATTTTTGTGTTAGTTAAGCCCGCGTCTTTCAATGTTTTCGATAAGACAACTTTGTGAACTTTACCATACCACTTTGAATGTTCAATGTCGTGTTTAGTAGCAGCAGGCTTGTCTCCGGCTGTAGGCCAGTAATTTTCCATCATCTGATAAGTTATCCGTCCGTACAATGCAGTGTCGCCTTTGCTTATCCGCTTACCGACATAATTAAAAAGTTCTTCATCAGCTTTAATCCAGTCCATTTCTCCGTTCTGTCCTGCTACAAAACCGTCAAGCGACATGTGCATGAATGAAATTATTTTTCTCATATGGTTTTGTTTTTTTATTGTTTATCCTGACCTCAGTTCATCTTCAAGTATTTCTCCGCAGGTATAGTAAATCAGATAACTTTTGTTATATAAAATTAGCACTAATCATCCTTATCTTCAATAACTTTTAACACTTATATAAGTTCGACTTTGCATTCACTCTTTCTGTTGTTGGTGACCAAAAAAGTTTGTAAAGAAACGTGTGACATACTTAAAATTTATCAGCAAACTTTTTGGAACACAATCAACCGGTTTCTTTTCCTCAAGTTCAAAACAGTCATGTTAAGCCCAACAACGTTGAATAAAGCTATTACTTAATGAATAATTATTTTTAATAAAAATTAATAAATTCACAAACAAATATAAGTCTATACTAATTTTCGAAAATGACATTAGAAGATTTCATTATTGAGTATGATAAGGATGGCTCCATTGTCCTGCTTGAAGGAAAAAGGGATGTACTTGAAGATGACAAAGGAAAACTGGTTAAACTCGGAAAATTATTTTGTTCCGTATCAAAGAAAATAATTTTCAGAAGCGGAAATGCAAAAGGAGCTGATTTATTTTTCTCGTTGGGAATTATTTCAATGGATAAATCCCGGCTCGAAACCATTACTCCGTATACCGGGCACAGGGAGAAATCAAATTTATCCGGCAAAACAATACCGCTGGACAGTTTAAATATTTCTGAAGAAGCTGAGGTCATTCGTCAATCTAAATTAAACAAAAAAATGGATCAGCTTATAGATCAGTATGTTACTGTAAATATTAATCATTATTCAACTAAAGCAGCATATATTATCAGAGATACAGTGAAAGTTATTGGTTCAGCTGCATCAAATATCAAGCCTGCAGTTTTTGGAATTTTCTATGATGACTTGAACAATCCGGGAGTCGGCGGAACCGGACATACAATGAATATCTGCAGACACAACAATGTTCCGTTTATTGATCAGAGAATATGGTTTGACTGGGTAAATAATGTTCATTCTGTACGATAGTAAGCACATGTTATCTTGTCTTTTTATCAGCAACAGAAAATTCACTCTTCTTAGCTAGCTCATATAAAAATTCCGGTGAAAAATCCGCTCCGTTTTCCCAGTAAATTGTAAATGGGTTTATTTTAAAGTTTTTAAATAGATGTGACTTTGAACAGTACTGTTCAAATCTGAAAATCATTAAATCTTTTTAAATGAATCAAAACGGATGGCATCGGCAGCAATTTCCTGTAACCGATGCCATCCCTTCAAAATAACAACTATATGAATTAGTTGATTCAAAAGGGATGGCATCGGTCGCAATTTTCTGTAACCGATGCCATCCCTTCAAAATAACAACTAGATGAATTAGTTGATTCAAAAGGGATGGCATCGGTCGCAATTTCCTGTAACCGATGCCATCCCTTCAAAATAACAACTAGATGAATTAGTTGATTAAAAAGGGATGGCATCGGTAGCAACCATATAAACAAAATTATTATAACTTATCTTAAGAAATAGTTTGACTATATTTATCATCAACAGATGAATGAATCCATCCCTATTTGAAATATATAATCTTAATATGTCCGGAAATTGAATCCTGAAAAAGAAAAATTATTACAAGATACTTACGATAAATTCGTATTACTGAGCATGAACAAGCTTCCGGCGGAAGTAATGGATGAAATTGTCAGCAAGAAAATAATGGCTTACGGCACCGCCATTGATGAAAATATTGAATCACTTGAGGATCTGATGAAGCTGATGCATACACAGGAGAAACAGGCTTTGGGCATGAAGTTTGAACATAAAATCGTTCCGGTGTTCAGGAATATTTCACCGGAAGAGGACTCTGCAATATTTGTCGATGAGTGGAATGTAAAAATTCATTCCGGCACTGAGATCTTCAAATTGTTTTTGAGAGGTACGACAAATTTAGAATATGCAGAAGGTAAATGGAAGGTGATTCATTTTCATACTTCAAAGCCTGACGATACGCAGGGTAAGACAGATACATGGCATATTGATGAATGGAAAAGAAAGAACGAAGAGCTTCAGAAATTAGTGGATGAAAAAACTGCGGATCTCACTTTGAAAAACCGTGATCTGGAAATTGAAGCGTCTCTCGAGCGTGTAAGAACAATCGCAATGGGAATGCGAAAGTCTGAAGACTTGCTGAATGTATGCGAAAGGCTTTTTTCCGAACTTAAGACTCTTGGATTTACTGAGCTGAGAAATACAATGATCAATATTCATAAAGATGAAGAAGAGACTTTTCTGAATTATGATTACTCCGATACTCTTGGCAAAACAATCACTCCTCTATTTTACAATATCAATCCAATCATTGCAAAGCAGATCAGGCAGATAAGGAAAAGCAGGGATGCTTTTTCCGAGACTTCTTTTAAAGGAGATGAATTGAAGGAATGGAAGAGGTTCAGGAAAAAAAGAGGAGAGCCTGATGATCCGCGTCTGAAGAACATTAAAGCTCTTTACTATTATTTTTATTCGATCGGAACCGGGTCAATAGGGATTTCAACTTTCGGTTCAATTGCAAAAGAAAAGCTTGATCTGCTTAAGAGATTCAGAAATGTGTTTGACTTATCATACCGCAGATATCTGGATGTTACACAAGCAGAGGCACAGGCAAGAGAAGCAAAAATAGAAATTGCTTTGGAGAGAGTCCGAAGCAGGACAATGGCTATGCAGAAGAGCGATGAATTAACAGAGACATCAGCGGTACTATTTCAACAGTTTAAAGAGCTGGGTATAAACCCGGAACAGGTCTCAATAGCGGTTATTAATGAAGGAGAGAAAACAGTTGAAGTTTCTGCTACAATACACGGGGATAAATTTCTGAAGTCGCACAAATTAAGTATTGACAGAATGTTTATCAAAGAGATTTATGGTGAATATAAAAAAGGAAAGAAATCGTCAACAATAGTGATTGCAGGAAAAAAATTGAAAGAGTACAATATCTGGCGGAATAAACTTATTGGAAGACCAATCTTCAACACGAAGATCAGGAAGGATGAAAAATGGATCATAAATTTAGCGATCTTTTCCAAAGGCATATTATCGCTTTCTTCGGATGAGCAAGTTAGTGCAGAAACGATTCAGCTGCTGGAAAGATTTGCCGGAGTGTTTGACCTGACTTATACAAGATTTCTTGATCTGAAATTAGCCGAAGCTCAGACAAAGGAAGCAAAAATTGAATTATCTCTGGAAAGAGTTCGTGCGAGATCAATGGCAATGCACAGCAGCGATGAGTTGCTCGATGCCTCGATTGTTTTATTCAATGAATTAAAATCACTCGGGATTGAATCTATTAGAACAGGAGTAGGGATTTTTGACAGATCAGAAGATTCCATAGAAATATGGTCCTCTCAGCTTATTGAAAAGAAAAGAAATAAAATTCTCGGTAAAGTCCCGGTCAGATCTCACGCGTTCTTTGAAGGATGTTATAAAGCATGGAAAAAGAAATTACCTTATTTTCATCAGGAATTTAATGGTAAGGAAGTAAAAAAATATTACGAAGCAATGACTTCTGTTCTTCCATATGCTTCGTCGAACAAGTTTAATCCAAAAGAATCTTTTTATACATTTTTCTTTCCGGAGGGATCTCTGAATGTAGTTACAAAGAATATACTGACTGAAGAAGAATGCAGTATCATGATCAGATTTGCTAATGTATTCGGAATGATCTACAGGCGTTTTCTTGATTTACAGAAAGCAGAAAAGCAGGCGCGTGAAGCGCAGGTAGAAGTAGCTCTTGAGCGTGTAAGAAGCAGGACAATGGCAATGCATAAAAGCGAAGAGCTTGCAGAAACGGCTGCAGTTATGTTCCAGCAGCTCATGGATCTGGGAATTGAAGCATACCGCTTATATATAGGAATTATAGATATTGAAAAGGAAGAAATAGAATTCTGGGCTACGGATTACGGTGGCAGCAAGATCAGTTCGAAGTATACCGCTGAAATAAACGGCTCAAGAGTTTTTAAAAATATTTATAATGGATGGAAGAAAAAGCAAAAGTACATCATTGTAGATCCGAAGGGAAAGGAATTAACGGATCATCTTCGCTATCTGAGAGAGATAATGTTTTTTCCAATAAAGGATGAAAAAGTTTTGAAGCGAAGATTGCAGACCATTTTTTATTTCTCAAAAGGATTAATAGGGATATTAACAGATGAAGAACTAAGCAGTGAACCAATTAATATAATTTCCAGATTTGCCGGAGTATTCGATCTAACATACAGACGATTTCTTGATCTGCAGAAAGCGGAGGTGCAGGCAAAGGAAGCGCAGATTGAAGTTGCTCTTGAACGTGTAAGAAGCAGGACGATGGCAATGCATAGCAGCGAAGAACTTCAGGAAGCGGCAGTATTACTATTTCAACAGATAAAAGATCTCGGTGTTGATACTGGAAGTTGTGGTTATATTATCTGGGATAATTTAAAGAAAGAGGCAACCGCCTGGATGAGCTCTGCTGATGGCGGTATTCAGGATCCGTTTAAATTACCTCATACCAAAAGCAAAATTTATAAGGAAATTTATTCGGCAAAGGAATCCGGAAAAGATTTTTTTGTAAAGGAAGTGAGAGGAGCTGAACTGAAAAAACATTTTGATTATTTGACAACTGTTCCGGGTATAGGTGAAAAAATTAAACAGCTGCGGAAAGAAAATTATAAATTTCCCGAAACAATTGTATATAACATTGCCTTTTTCAAACAGGGATATTTATCATTTCATACCCATGAGCAGTTACCCGAAGCTCAGGATATTTTCAGACGTTTTGCAAACGTATTCGAACAGACTTACACGAGATTTCTTGATCTGCAAAAAGCGGAAGCGCAGGCAAAGGAAGCACAGATAGAAGCTGCTTTGGAAAGAGTGAGGAGCAGAACAATGGCGATGCAAAAAAGTGATGAACTCAAAGAAGTAATACAGATTGTATATGAGCAATTTGTTCATTTAAATATTCCTGTTGAACACACAGGATTTTTAATGGATTATAAGGAAAGCAATGATTACAAACATTGGATAGCAGACCTGCACGGGGAGCTTTCAAGTATAACAATTCCTTATTTTGATTCCATTGTTTATAATCGCTTGAAGGAAGCAATAGAAAAGAAAGAGGATTTCTTTACCTTAAATCTTAGCTTTGAAGAAAAAAATAAATTTTATAAAAAGCTTTTTAAACACATTCCCGGACTAACTGAAGAAGTCTCAAAATTTTATTTTAGCTGCCCCGGTCTTGCTATATCAATGATGTTATTGGAAGATATCTGTCTTTACGTCGAGAATTTTTCGGGAAATCCATTTACAGATGAAGAGAATAACATTCTCAAGCGGTTCGGAAAAGTTTTTCAGCAGACATATACGCGTTTTCTTGATCTGCAAAAAGCAGAAGCGCAGGCAAGGGAAGCGCAGATTGAAGCGGCTTTGGAACGAATAAGGTCCAGGAGCCTGGCGATGCATCATTCTTCAGAGTTGTCTGCCGTGGTTGATACACTTCTCCAGGAATTTACCAACCTTCAATTTACTCTTACATTTTGTATCATAAACCTGATTGATGAGGAGAATCTGTCAAACACAGTATGGGCAGCAAATCCTGAAACAGGAAAGGATGCCGAGTCTTACTATATGAAATTTGAAGACTACGATTTTCACCGCGCAATGTGGAATGCCTGGAAAGCACAAGACAAGAGATTTGTGTATGTGATAGAAGGAGAAGAGAAAAAAATTTATGATGAATATCTCTATACCAAAACCGAGTTCAGCCGTTTTCCAAAGCATGTTCAGGAGGCAAATAAAGCTCTTGACCGTTATGTAGCAGGTTTTACTTTCTTTAAGCATAGCGGGTTGCAAACAGTTAGTGAAAACGAAATAACTAATGAAGAGCTTGAAATACTGGAACGTTTTGGGAAAGTATTTGAACAGGCTTATGTACGTTTTCTTGATCTGCAAAAAGCAGAAGCGCAGGGAAGAGAAGCACAGATTGAAGCGGCACTCGAACGCACCCGAACACAAAGCATGATTATGCAGCATTCAAATGAACTGGATGATACATTGCGTGTATTTCATCAGCAGGTTCAATTGCTTGGTATCAATTCGGCATTTTCTTTTTTATGGCTGCCGGATGAAGAAAAAGATCAGCACATTTTCTGGGTTATCTGGGAAGAAGAAAACAACGGCGAAAAAATTTTGAAAAGCAAATCCGTCCGATATCCTCTCGACCGGAATGATCCTGCAACCAAACAATGCCTTATAGATTGGAATAGTGAAGAGTCCATTCATTCATATTTTGTATCGCCCGGTGAAGTTGAAAATTACTTTGCGACATGGGCGGAATTGTTTGCCGGTGCGGAAAAATTCAAACCTGAACTCTTTTCCTCCGGATTAAATTATACAGAAGCTTTCATGAAATATGGCTGCTTTGGTGTAATGCTTGAAAACGAATTGAGAATGGATGAAAAAAAGATACTCGGCCGGTTTGCTGTTGAATTTGAACGAACCTATACACGTTTTCTCGATCTTCAAAAAGCAGAAGCACAGGCTCGGGAATCTGAGATTCAGCTAGCACTTGAGCGCGTTCGAGCAAGAACAATGGCTATGCATAGTAGTTCGGAACTTGGCGAAGTGGCTGCCGTCCTATTCGCTCAAATGAATCAACTTGTGACCAATCTGTGGACCTGCGGATTTGTATTGTGCGAAAAAGATCGCCATGAAGACGAATGGTGGTTGAGCATGGATACCGGATTTACCCGTGGATTTTTTCTGCCTAACGTGGGCGACCATGCACATGCTACCTTATACGAAGGATGGGTAGATGGTGAAGCTTTCCGGACGGTACAACTGGAAGGTGAAGCACTTCAGGAACATTACAAATGGCTTATGGGCATACCGGTATCGCGGAAGATATTTGAGGAAATGGAAGCATCCGGATTGAAACGCCCGGATTGGCAAAAATTGCACGCTGCTTATTTTTCAAAAGGGTATCTATGTATTATAACTCAGGTCGCTTGTCCGGAAGAAGAGATTTTTAAACGCTTTGCACAGGTGTTTGATTTAACCTACACCCGTTTCCTCGATCTGCAAAAAGCAGAAGCGCAAGCACAAGAAGCTCAGATCGAAGCGGCATTGGAGAAAGTGAGAAGTCGTTCACTGGCTATGCATAATTCAGATGAATTGGGTGAAGTTGTAACGGTTGTTGTTGAGAAACTCAGAGAGCTGGGTATTCCTGTTAATGATGGGGTGGCGATCGTTACACATATTGAAGGTTCAAAAGATCAGATAGAGTGGATGGAAAATCCCGGTTTCCCTTCTGCTATTAAATTCTATCAGACGTATTTTGAGCATCCCATACTCGCTGATTATTGGAAAGCCAAAAACGAAGGTTTGGATTTCATTGCTCCAAGATATACTGCTGAAGTAAGCCGGTCTTTCTTAAATCATATTTTTGAATTTAGCGACTATAAGAATACTCCACAGGAAGTCAAGGACTATTGTCTTGCTGCCGGGACTTATTCATATTCAGCTGCATTCCAGAAAAATTCATCCATATTCATCAATGACTATTCCGGAAGATCGCTTACAGAGCAGGAAATTGATATAGTCAAACGATTTTCAAAAGTCTTTGAACAAGCCTACACCCGCTTCCTTGATCTTCAAAAAGCAGAAGCGCAGGCAAGAGAAGCAATGATAGAAGCTTCTCTTGAAAAAGTTCGTTCAAAAGCTATGGCAATGCATAACAGCTCTGATCTGACTACAGCAGCCGGGACGTTGTTTACGGAATTGAATAAGCTGGGAATAAATCCGATCAGAAGCGGTTTTGTTTTGCTTTCAAACGATTCAAGAAAAGCAAAACTTTTTCCTGCCACATCATTTGATAACGAAAACATAATTTTATTTACAGGTGAATTTGAATTTA
The DNA here is from genome assembly GCA_964399995.1 of uncultured Ignavibacteriaceae bacterium. Taxonomy (GTDB): domain Bacteria; phylum Bacteroidota; class Ignavibacteria; order Tepidaquicellales; family Tepidaquicellaceae; genus JAGPCH01. Next base: position 7,940 of record CAYNTN010000031.1, on the reverse strand, counting down.
CTGGTCATCCTGTTTACGAGAAGCAGTACGAAATCTGGCAAAAGAAGGAAAATTATTTCCCGGTACTGGAAGGTGATACATTAAAGTCATATTATAAAATTCTTGCTGAAGGATTAAATGTTCCTCTTTCCAATTTTACATTCGATAAAAAACAGTTCGGAAGTTTTCTCCCGTTTTCTGAAGGATTTCTCTTTACATGGAGTGATGAACCTTATTCCGATAATGAAATAAATATACTCGACAGATTTAGGAACATACTTGACCTTACAATAAGAAGATATATTGATCTCAAAAACGCTGAAGCACAGTCAAGAGAATCTCAAATCGAAGCTTCACTTGAAAGAGTAAGGTCAAAGGCGATGGCGATGCAGAAGAGTGAAGACCTTGCACAGGTTGTTTCAGTTATTTTTGATGAACTGGACAAACTCAATCTTGGAATGATACGCTGCGGAATGGGAATTATGAATGTAGAAAAGCGAAATGCAGAAGTCTGGAGCACTGCAATTTCCGACAACAAAAAAGTTGTGGAAGTTTCAGGCGGCGAATCGATGGATATTCATCCTTTGCTGCAGGGAGCATTCGAAGCTTATCTGAGAAATGAAGATGAATTTTCTTATTTACTTGAGGGAGAGGATCTTAACGAATATTACAGAGCATTAACGAAAGCAAAGTTTATGTTGCCTGATACTCAGTCACTCGTTGATAAAACCGGATTGAAGCAATTTTACTACGCTGTTTTCTTTGAAGCAGGAGGATTATTTGCATTTCGTGATACTTCGTTCCCTGAAGAAGCAAAGAGTGTGATGAAACGGTTTGCTGATGTTTTCAATCTTACTTATACAAGATTCAGCGATCTGAAACAGGCAGAGTCACAGGCAAAGGAAGCGAAGATAGAAGCTGCACTGGAAAGAGTAAGAGCCGGTTCTTTAATAATGAGAAAACCGGAAGACATGTTTGACGTGTGTAAAGTTATTTCCGAGCAGCTGATTCTATTAAACGTAAACGAAATCAGAAACATCCAAACGGTTATATTAAATGAGGGGAAAAAGACTTATCAGAATTACGAATATTTCCCTGATTACAATGAAAAGACTTTTAGTGAAATCGATTACAATCTTCATCCAAAAGTGACTGAGTTTGTAAATGAGATCAAAAAATCAAGCGAAGCTTTTTTTACGACAAGCTTTGAGGGAAAAGAATTGCAGGAATGGAGAGATTACAGAAAAAACACAAATCAGATACCTGATCCAAAACTTGAGACAGCAATTTCGGTTCATTATTATTTTTATTCAATCGGACCCGGTGCACTCGGAATTTCTACATATGCGCCTTTAAGCGAAGAGCAAATAAATATTTTTAAGCGTTTCCGGAATGTATTCGAACTTGCTTACAGACGATACATTGACATCGAACAGGCTGAAGCGCAGGCAAGGGAAGCACAGATAGAAGCTGCGCTGGAAAGAGTCCGGAGCCGCACGCTCGCAATGCAGAAAAGCGATGAACTTGCGGAAACCGCTGCTGTCGTTTTCAAACAATTAATAAAGCTGGGAATCGAACCCAACAGATTGTATATTGGAATAATCCATGATGACAGCGGAGAGATCGAAGCATGGGCGACAGATGAGGATGGCTCTAAGGTCAGCAAGGAGTTTACTCTTAACATTTCTGCAAATGCTTCCGTGAAAAAAATTTATGACGGCTGGGTTGATAATAAAAAATCATTGGTCATTGACATGCAGGGAAAAGAGCTTGATGAGTATCTTCATTATCTCAGTGATGTTTTGAATGTTCCTTTCAAGGGCGGACTTTCACAAAACCGCAGAGTGCAGAATATTGCTTACTTCTCCAAAGGATTTATCGGTATAGCCTCACCTGAACCGCAGCCGGAGGAGACTTCAGAATTGCTTGAAAGGTTTGCAGCTGTTTTCAATCTGACTTTTACGAGATTCAATGATCTGCAGATTGCAGAAAAGCATGCCGAACAGGCGGAGCTCGATCTTATTAAACTGCAGACAGAGAAGAAACGCGCTGAAGAAGCTCTGACCGAACTTCGCGCAACTCAAGCACAGCTCATTCAATCCGAAAAGATGGCATCTCTTGGAGAATTAACAGCAGGTATTGCTCATGAAATTCAGAACCCGCTGAACTTTGTGAATAACTTTTCGGAAGTGAATGCGGAATTGATTGATGAGCTTAATCATGAAATTGAAAAAGGAAATTTTAATGAAGCAGCCTTAATTGCAAAAGACATTAAGGACAATGAAGAAAAGATCAAGCATCACGGAAAGAGAGCTGAAGGAATTGTAAAAGGGATGCTGCAGCACAGCCGCAGCAGCAGCGGTGTAAAGGAACCTGTAAACATTAATGCCTTAGCAGATGAATATTTGCGGCTTGCGTATCATGGTTTAAGAGCAAAGGACAAAATATTTAATGCAAAAATGGAAACTGATTTTGATGAGAGCATAGGGGAAATAAATGTGGTGCCTCAGGAAATCGGAAGGGTGATTTTGAATTTAATTACCAATGCGTTTTATGCGGTGACAGAAAAGAAGAAAGAGGGAATCAAGGATTATGAACCTACAGTTACAGTCAGTACAAAAAAATCCGGTGACAATATAATGATATCTGTAAAAGATAACGGTAACGGAATTCATCAGAAAATAATGGACAAGATCTTCCAGCCGTTCTTTACGACAAAGCCGACCGGTCAGGGAACGGGACTTGGTCTTAGCATGAGTTATGATATAATCAAAGCTCACGGGGGAGAGCTGAAGGTGAAGACTAAGGAAGGTGAAGGAAGTGAGTTTGTTATTCAATTGTAAAAAAATTAAATTTATAAGATGAAATTGTTAGCAATAATCATCTTTCTATTTATCTTTGGCTTTAATTTTTGCCGGGCACAGGAAACTACAATAGTGTTGTCTCCTGCTATGTATGAAAAAAATTTTGAACAAATATTTATAAGTGCGTTGGACGGATGGATCTTCAAAGAAGGGAATGATAGTTCATGGGCTGAAAAAGATATTGATCTTAACGGCTGGAAAAAGTTAAACCCTACAGAACTGTCTGCGAAATATGCTGACAAAAACGGTAAGGTAGAATGCTGGTTCAGGATAAAAATAAAATTAGATACGACTTTTGGATATGATAATTTCGGATTAATAATTAAAACATGGGCAGCTACGGACATATACATAGATGGAAATTTAATTCTTTCTTCCGGAAATACAGGCAAAGATGGCATTGAGTTCAGAGAAAGCAGACCTTACGGAAAATTTCCCGTTCCGGTTAACTTAAAACCCGGAAGTGAATATACAATAGCATTACATTTTACAGATTATTTGTCTCCTTTCCCTCCGGCAAGTTTAAAATCAGAAAGTATCCGGTTTCAAAATTTACTTGCACTTACGGGACTCAGATATAATGATGACCTCTTACGGTTTATAAGAGATGTAACCGTCTTTAATACTATCTGGATTTCTGTAGGTATATTATTGAGCCTGTTATTCTGGTTATTATCAATTCAAAATCCTGCTGAAAAGAATCTGCGCCTGATTGCAATTTGTACAACTTCATTCTCTCTTTCAGCCATATGCACGACTTTAAGATTTTCTTTCGGAATATCTTATCTTGAATCAGAAATATATGGTTATGGTTTTTCTTTGTTTAACGTACTGCTGTTTATAATGATGATGCTAATTCTTTCTAATATTTTTAAAGGCAGTATTTCAAAAAGACTAAAGATATTTGTTGTTCTTTATTTCATACTTTATTTAGTCACTAACTTTCTCAATATCAGTTTATCTAGAATTTGCTGGATAGTTTTAATTTGCTCACTAATGTCAGTATTATTCTATTATATTGCTTCATCCTGGAGAAAATTAAGAGGCGCACAATGGGCAATTGTAGCGGGAGTATTTTTTACATCTATCTGGGCATTTGTATATTTCTTTTTAATTGTTATGAGCAAAGAGCAGGATTTTACTTTAATTTTTCTGTTCGCATCCGGAATTTACCTTTCTTTTCCTTTATCATTGCTTGTTTATGTCGCTATTCGTTTGAAAGAAGTGATAAATGAAGTTCGGGAACATTCAGAACAGGTTGTAAGAATGTCAGAAGAGAAAAAAGAACAAGCATTGAACCAGCAAAAAATACTTGAAGAAGAAGTGAACAGGCAGACATTGGAGATCAAAACTACATTAGACAATTTAAAAGAAACTCAGTCACAATTAATTCATTCTGAAAAAATGGCTTCACTCGGCGAGCTTACCGCAGGGATAGCGCATGAGATTCAGAACCCGCTCAACTTTGTAAATAATTTTTCTGAAGTTAATACAGAACTCATCACGGAAATGAAGGCTGAAATTAACAGAGGAAATATTGAAGAGGCAAAAGCCATTTCAGATGACATTGAAGCAAACGAAAAGAAAATAAATCATCACGGAAAGAGAGCAGATGCAATTGTTAAGGGTATGCTTCAGCACAGCAGAAGCAGCAGCGGAGTTAAAGAACCTACTGATATTAATGCCCTTGCAGATGAATATTTGAGACTGGCTTATCACGGATTGAGAGCAAAAGACAAATCATTTAATGCAACAATGAAAACTGACTTTGATGAAAGCATCGGAAAAGTTAATGTTGTACCGCAGGATATAGGAAGGGTAGTTCTTAATTTAATAACGAATGCTTTTTATGCTGTTGATGAAAAGAAGAAACAGAATCTGAATGGGTATGATCCTGTAGTTTCGGTGAGTACAAAAAAGTCAGGTGATAAAGTTGAAATAAAGGTTACGGATAATGGCAACGGAATTCCAAAAAAAATACTTGACAAGATCTTTCAGCCGTTCTTTACCACTAAGCCGGCAGGTCAGGGAACGGGACTTGGTCTAAGTATGAGTTATGATATAATCAAAGCGCATGGAGGGGAGCTGAAGGTGGAGACGAAAGAGGGAGAAGGGAGTGAGTTTGTGATTGTGTTACCATTAAATTAAAAAAGTATTATTTTGAAAAACCCTAAATTATATATTGTAGCAGGAGCAAACGGCGCCGGAAAAACTACTTCTTCATTTTCTGTATTTCCGGAAATACTTAAGTGCAAAGAGTATATCAATGCTGATTCTATAGCAAAGGCATTATCACCATTTAATTCCGAATCGGTTTCAATTGAAGCCGGTAAGATTATGCTTAAAAGAATAAATGATCTTATTTCCGATAAATCCGATTTTGCATTTGAAACCACACTAGCGTCAAAAAGTATTATCGGAATAATTAACAAAGCCAAAGAAAACAATTATAAAATCATTATTTTATTTTTTTACTTGACTTCATATGAGGTTGCTTTTCGGAGAGTAAATTCGAGAGTATTGCAGGGAGGCCATTTCATTTCACAAGAAACTATTAAAAGAAGATATTACAGAGGAATAAAGAATTTGATGAATAGTTATATCAATAATTGTAACTACGCATTAATAGTTGATAATTCAGGGACGACACCTGAAATTATTTCGGAAATAAAAAATAATTCTAATCAGGAAATTAAAATTAATTCGGAAAAAGTATGGAATAAATTAAAAAATTATGAAAACAAGAAAAAATAAAAGAGAAAGCCTGCCGGATAAAATAATCAGAGGCATTAAACTCGGCAGACAAAAAATGCTTGAAGAAAAAAGTCTGAAAGGCCAGTATGTAGTCTATTATGACAAAGGTAAAATCATCGAAGAAAGCGCAAGCGATATTCTTAAAAGAGAAAGAAGAAAAAAATGAGTATTAATGCTGTCTTAGAAAAATACAGAAAGTTTTCATTCACTTGAAGAAGGTGTTCACGGTGACTAATTCATCCCGTGTATTATGGAAAATTGTTTTGGAGAGTGGGTTGAGAGCATGAGAAGTTTAGAATTTAGATTTATCAAAAATAAACTTATTTTAATTATAACTAAAACAAATCAAAATGGATTACACGAATTATATTTCAATTGATTCAAATATCAGATTTGGAAAGCCATGCATTACGGGTACAAGGATATCGGTATATGACGTTCTTGGCTGGTTTGCTTCCGGAATGAGCACTGAAGAAATTCTGGAGGATTTCCCTCAATTAACCAGAGAACAAGTACTAGCCTGCTTAGCATATTCAGCAGATAAAGAAAGAAAAGTGAAAATAGCAATATGAAATTGCTTTTTGATGAAAACATCTCTCACCGAATACTAAAAAAATTAATACCGGATTATCAAAACAGTATTCATTGTAAAAGTATTCAGCCGTTGCCTAAGAATGATATTGATATTTGGAACCATGCAAAAGAAAATAATTTTGTTATTGTTACATTCGATGAAGATTTTTATGAATGGATGCTTTTGAATGGATTCCCTCCAAAAATTATCTGGATTCGCACCGGCAACACATCTACATCTGCAATTGCTGAAATCATTAATAATAAGTCATCTGAAATAAAAAACTTTTTAAGTAATGAGGAAGTCGGAATACTTGAATTATATTGAATTTTTTTAATAAAAAGATATGGCGGCATTAACTTACCAAAGTGATAAAGAGTCAGATAAGTGAAATGGACACTTTACGAACGGAAATTCCGGAGAAGATAAATCAGAAAAAAAATGGACGACAATAACTTTATTTCCGAAGAAGAAGACGGTGAACTATTTCCTTGGGATGATGTTAATGCATGCCTTGAAAGAGTTCTTGACGGCAATAAATTTAAAGGTCACAACAGTTGCCCGAAATGCGGACTCGATTCAGAAAAATTAATTTGGATTGATTTCGAAAGCCCTGAATGGACATGGGAGCACTTATGCGGAAGTCAAGGTCCGCTTTCAATTTGCCCTATTTGTAAAATTCAGGTTGAATTCATACTTGAAACAATGAATTAGACTTTTATAATAAAACATGCCAATGAAAAAATATATAATACTGCTTCTAGTTGTGAGTTCTCTTCTTTCAACAGTCATTGCCTTTTCACAGCAAATAAAATTTAACAAGGTACTTGACGGGGCGAAATATAGCTTCGGAACTGTTTTTTCGATTGCACAAGACCAAAAGGGTTTTATCTGGTTTGCTTCGGTCAATAAAGGATTACAGAAATATGACGGGAAGAAGATCACAACTTTTAACCATAATAGTGATAACCCCAATTCTCTTTCAAGCAATTTGGCTTTTACAGTTACAGTTGATTCATCGGGATATATCTGGGTTGGTACAATGGGTTCAGGACTTGACCGCTTTGATCCCGAAACAAAAAAATTCACACATTACCGGCATGATGAAAATGATCCTGCAAGCCTTGGCAGTGATACCATTTTTACAATTACAACCGACCGATCCGGAACTATATGGATCGGTACAACCCGGAGCCTTGATAATTTTGATCCGGCAACGGGACAGTTTACTCATTATATAGTAGATGAACTTGTCAACTATGTGAACACTTCAAGTGATTTCATTAGTATTAATACAATACTCGAAGACAGCAGAGGCGATATATGGATAGGTTGGGGTGAACCTTTCCTTGGAAAGAAAGACGGCATTGGCGGATTAGCCCGGCTCGACAAAGCCACCGGAAAATTTACAATTTATAAGCACGATCCTTCAAACCCTAATAGTCTTTCAGACAATAATGTTTTTAATATTTACGAAGACAGCAAAGATAATCTTTGGGTCTGTACGAAGGGAAACGGACTGCAGACTTTAGACAGAACCACGGGAAATTTTACACATTATGATTATTATGATCCGACTCAACCTGATAAGATAAGCCGTCCTCCGTATGCAGGCAGTGAATTAGATTTAGTCACTTTTGTTTCGGAAGATATTAAAGGGAGATTATGGATTGGTTCTGTATCCGGAGGCATAAATATGTATGATCCAGTGCTGAAAAAGACAACACACTTTGGGAGTGTGAGCAATGATAAGACACACTTGTTTTCAA
>CAYNTN010000030.1:0-39690 GCA_964399995.1 uncultured Ignavibacteriaceae bacterium | reverse complement strand
TCAAGTATTTTGTCTTGCTATTTTTTTTGTCAACTTTTTTTAGGACGGGACAGAGTTATGAGTTATGAGTTATGAGTTATGAGTTATGAGTTACATCTAACCAAAACCATTTACTAACTATTTCAGAAGCATCATTCTCTTCGTATCCGAAAACCCACCTGCAGTGAGTCTGTAAAAATAAACTCCACTGGTCAATCCGCTCCCGTCAAATTCAACCTCATACGTTCCTAGATTTTGTTTTTCATTTACAAGTGCAGCAATTTCCTTTCCGCGAATATCAATTACTTTCAAAGTTACATAACGATTTTCGAATAACGAATAACGAAGAACGGTAATTGGATTGAAGGGATTAGGATAGTTTTGCTCCAGTTTAAAATCAGCAGGTATCTCAGTTGAAATTGTTCTGATTCCTATCACCTGGCTCAAAGGTCTTTTCCATAATCCGCCGTCAGATGCGACAGTATATATATTGTTGTTCATCACAGAGATTGAATATACTGCTGTATTTGAAGCGGGGAGTCCTTCATTCCGTTTATTCCAGGTAAGGTCTCTGTCTGTAGAAACCCAGAATCCTGCATATTCTAAAAATCCGGGATAATAGGTATTGTCAACTCCTGCGAATACATAGTTTTCATATGTGCAAAGAGTTTTTACAGGAACACTGTCAAGAGAACATCTTGTCCAGGACATTCCGTGATCAGTTGAAACGTACACTCCTCCTGTCCTTAAAGTGTCATCAGTTGCACCGGCATAGATGATCTCATTTTTGTATGCGATTGAATATATGTTTATATCAGCAAGAGTGCGTGTCCAGTTAGCTCCTGAATTTTGTGAAACATAAACGCCGCCGTTTCCGCCGGAAGTATAATTATAAAATCCGGCATAGACAAATGGTTCATCAGCTGAGACACAGCGGACGTTTCCTCCGGGTGAAACGGGATTCCATGTTGTGCCGTTGTCTGCGGTCTTGTAAACTCTGTCAGCCCAAACGACAGCGTAAACATTTCCTCCGGAAGAAGACATAGACCAGATCGAAGAGCTCAGCGCAATATTCCAGTTCGCACCTCCGTTTGAAGTTATGTAAATACCGTTGCCTCCCGATCCTGCAAAGATATAATTCCCGTTGAATGTAATTGAATTTATGTAACCGGTATTGGAGAGTATCCGCGTCCATGCTAACCCGTTGTTATCTGAAACAAGCACTCCGTTATTCACTCCTGCATAAATAAAATTTCCCTGAACTGCTGAGTTTAAAGCAAATGTTCCCGACGGAAAGCCTCCGCTAGTATTGCTCCATTGAGAAAATGTTTTTCCGGAATGTAAAAAGATTATTAAAAGCAGGAGGGCTGTTGCGGCTTGCAGATTTTTTATTGAATTTATCATAACATCTCTTTTTTAAATTTAAGAACTATTTATTGCTTGTGTATATAAAAAGCGATTATTCATTTTATTAATTATTATTGGTTCTATGTGAATTACTGTGGAAAATAATTTATTAATATAAAATCTGCCTCCAAAAATGGGAAGCTGTTTGAAAGAAACAAAACAATATTTGTCATTCCCGCGTGCTCCTGGCGGGAATCCAATCATAAAACTTTTTCATTGCTCAAACCATACTAGCCTGTTTACTTCGAATTTCTCAGAAAATCCATCCACTTTTTTTTTATGTTGAGCTACGAGACTAATCAGATTGTTAGTAACTCCATTGTACAAAGTCCCATTTTTTCCGCTCGCAAGAATGTAAGCATAGTAATTATTAATATAATCATTATTTAAAATTTACTGATTGGATTCCCGCCAAAAGCACGCGGGAATGACAAATGTGTGGCCTTATTAGTAAGCAGACCACTGTATTTCATATAGAACCTTATTATTGTTTTATTCAAAATTAAAAAATGTTTTATTAAAGCGGTATGACGCATGTCATAAAATGAAAATTATTATCGGGTAAAGGAATTACCATTTATTATTGGAGTTTCTATCTGAAAGCGAGCCTCAATTTATCAATAATGAACAATTACTTAATAGATCTTTATTGAAAAAATTATTTCATCTTAAAATCGAAATTCCCTATCATGGTCATCCTACTATAGCAACAAGAAATCCTGTTATGACAATTATTGTCATGGCTTCGTCAACTTCTGTTTTCTCCAGCCGGACATTTAAATATCATAGTTACCCTTTCCAAAGTTGTCAAATCTCCGCCAAGCGCAAAATAGTTTGAAAATGGATTAAGGAGATTTGACAACTTTATTATAACATTGCAGAAAATATGAAACAGTAAACATCTGTAAATTAGACATTGCACATTGATCATTGGTTATTTTAAAAGCATCATCCTCTTCGTATCCGTAAAATCACCCGCCGTAAGTCTGTAAAAATAAACCCCACTCGGCAATCCGATCCCGTCAAACTCAACCTGATACGTCCCGGGATTTTGTTTTTCAGTAACAAGTGTCTCAATTTTCTTTCCCAAAGCATCAAAAACAACTAACGAAACATAATTCTTAATTCTTAATTCGTAATTGATAATTGTGTTCGGGTTGAAAGGGTTAGGATAATTTTGATCTAATGAATATGAAGAAGGGACTGATGAAGATATTTGTTTTATATTTGTAATATCTGCAAGAGAACGCCGCCAGACTGATTGACCAAATATACCTGCGAAAATATAATCACTGCTTATTAATAATGATTTTACTTCCGTTACAGAATTAAAGCCCTGATTTTTATTCAGCCAGTTTACACCGTTATTAGTTGATAAATAAACTCCACTGTCAGTACCGGCGAATAAATTATTCCCGCTTATAGCAAGTGAGCTTATTTTCTGAGATGATAAACCTGCATCAGTCCAGTTTGCACCGCTATTTGTTGACAGAAATACTCCGTTACCATAAGTGCCTGCAAATAAATTGTTTCCGCTTATACTCAGAGAATTAACATTCTTACCGGATAAACCGGCTGTGTTCCAGTTAATCCCATTATTAGTTGTAAGAAATATACCATTACTTGACCCGGTAAAAATATTGTTACCGGTTATTGCAAAAGAACTTATATGTAAATCTGATAAACCATTATTAACGGGAGTCCAGCTACTGCCATTATTAGTTGACAGTAATACTCCGCTGCCATAAGTTCCTGCGAAAATATTATTTCCATTTATGAGAAGTGAATATATTGCTTTATCTGATAAGCCGGCAACAGTCCAGTTTCCACCGTTATTTTCTGATAGAAATACTCCGATATCAGTTCCTGCAAATATATTATTTCCGTTTACAGCAAAAGTATATACAAATCTGCCGTTTAGACCGGTGTTAGCAGCTGACCAGGCTTCACCATTATTTCCGGAGCGATATACTCCATTAGCTGTACCGGAGAATAAATAATTCCCGATCGTCGCAAGAGAATAGACAAATTGAGCTTTCAGTCCGTTATTTCTCTGAGACCAGTTTGCGCCGTTATTGGTTGACATATATACACCAATTCCAAATAATGCTCCCGCAAACAGATTATTTCCATCAATAACAATAGCCTTTACCAATTCACCTGTTAATCCTGCTGCAGTCCAGCTTCCTCCGTTATTGGTTGATAAAAATATTCCTGAGCTTGACATGTTTATGGCTTCTGCAAATAAATAATTTCCGCTAATTGCAAGAGACCAGATGATCTGATTTGATAAGCCTGCAGTTGACCAGCTACCGCCATTATCTGAGGACTTAAATAATCCACTGTTAGTACCTGTGAAAATATAACTTCCACTAACGGCAAATGTATAAATTGAAGAACCGGTTAAACCATTGTTTGCGGGTGTCCAGTTGCCGCCATTATCTATTGATCTGAATACTCCTTCGCCTAAAGTTCCTGCGAACAGATTATTTCCGATTACGGAAAGGCAACCAATGAATAGTTCAGTCAAACCATTGTTTACGGCTAACCAGTTACCTCCATTATTTGAAGATCTGAATATTCCTCCTCCTGAAGTTCCGGCGAATAGATTATTTCCGCTAATGGTTATTGATCTAACATAAAGATTTGTCAAGCCGTTATTTACAGCAACCCAGTTATCTCCGCTGTTTGTAGATAGAAAAATTCCTCCTCCCGTTCCTGCGAATATGTTGTTTCCGCTTGTGATGATAGAGTTAATAAATCCGTTTGACAATCCCGAGTTAACTTCCACCCAGCTTTCTCCATTGTCGGCTGAGCGGAATACTCCTCCATTGTAAGTGCCGGCGAACAAATTCTGTCCTGAATAAGCAAAACAATTAACACCTCCTCCGTAAGGTCCGTTCGTCTGCACCCACTGAGCTTTGCAATTATCAATGAGCAATGAGCAATAAACAATTTGAATAAATAAAAACAATGCGGCAAATATTTTTGTAAAGTTTTTCAAATTAAAACTCCTTTCAAATCTTTTTTTCTAAGAAAAATAAGTTATTCTGTAATTTTGAATTGTCAAAGAAATGTCAAAGAACTAATTTTATTGAACATTGAACATTGTACATTGAACATTGATCATTTGACTAGCATCATCTTCCTCGTCTCCGTAAAATCACCCGCAGTAAGTCTGTAAAAATAAACGCCACTCGGCAAATAACTCCCGTCAAACTCAACCTGATATGTCCCAGAACTTTGCTTTTCATTTACAAGAGTTTCTATTTCCCTTCCCATTATGTCAAACACAACAAGCTTCGTGTAACTCGTAATTCGTAATGTGTAATTGATAATTGTGTTTGGGTTGAAAGGGTTGGGATAATTCTGATTCAAACTGTATCCGGATGGTATTTTAATTGAAACGTTCAATACGTCGACGGGCTCACCCCCTGTTGTTGTTTTGAGAATAGTGCCGTAACCTCCGACTATCCAGCCGGTATTTTTATCTGTGAAATAGACTGAAGACACGACGCTTGCTGTTCTGCTTGTTTGTGCTGACCAATTATTTCCGCCGTTTGTTGTCTTGAGTATTACTGAACCATACCAATCACCAAGTGCCCACCCGTTTTCATTGTCTGTAAATTGAATCGAGTAAAAAGTTGCGTTTGTCCCGCTCTGCTGACCAATCCAGTTTGTTCCGCCGTTTGTTGTGAGGAGAATTTTTCCGTTGGACCCCACTACCCATCCTGTATTGTTATCTGTAAATTGAATTGAATTAAAATCAACATACAAATATCCGCTACCTGTCTGATTTGTCCAATTTATTCCACCATTAATAGTCTTATAAATTCGTCCCCAGGGAGTACCCGAAACATAGTCAAAGTACTCTCCAGCAATCCAACCGGTATTTCCATCTGCGAAATAAACTGAATTCAAAGAAGGAAAATCTGTCACACCTCCCTGATATGTCCAGCTTGCTCCTCCGTTTATTGTTTTAAGAACCGTTCCAAAACCTCCAACAGCCCAGCCGGTATTGTTATCTATAAAATTAACAGACATTATACCAAAACCCGATGTGATTAATGACTTAGTCCAGTTTGTTCCGCCGTTTGTAGTTTTAAGAATTGTTTCGGAGTCTCTTGCCAGTGTCCAGCCGGTATTGTAATCAACGAATTGAACACAATATAGGGTATTACCTGTCCTGCTCACCTGGTTTAACCAGTTCATTCCCCCGTCTGTAGTTTTGAGAATTGCTCCGGCGCTGCCCACTGTCCAACCCGTGTTTCTATCTGCGAAATCGACTGACGTAAATGATTGGTAACTCGCTGTACTTGACTGACTATTCCAGTTTATTCCACCGTTGGTTGTTTTTAGAATTATGCCATTTTCTCCCGTTATCCAACCAGTATTGTTATCTGTAAAAAGGACTGAACATAAAGAGTTGTTTATCCCGCTTGAGTGAACATCCCAGTTTGTTCCACCATTTGTTGTCTTGAGAATTGTACCGGTGTATCCCACAGCCCAGCCGGTGATGCTATTTATGAAATGGACTGAATTCAAAGTGTTGCTTGTTCCGCTTGACTGAATAGCCCAATTTGTTCCACCATTTGTTGACTTAAGAATTGTACCTGAATATCCCACAGCCCAACCGGTATTGTTATCTGCAAAATAAACTGAATACAAGCTTGTTCCATTTAACTGACTATTCCAGTTTATTCCGCCATTTGTTGTCTTAAAAATTGAGCCATAATAGTCCCCCAACATCCATCCTGTATTATTATCAATGAAGCAAATTGAGTGCAACTGGATATTTGCCCCGATTTCATTAACTATCCAGGTTGTTCCTCCAGTTGTTGTATTGAGAATTGTGCCATTATTTCCTGCTGCCCAGCCCATGCTATTATTGGCGAAATAAACCGAATACAGCCCTTGAATTGTGCCGCTGATCTGATTTGTCCAGTTTATTCCACCGTTTGTTGTTTTGAGAATTGTGCCATAGTCGCCTGCTGCCCAACCGATGTTGCTATCTGAAAAATAAATTGAATTCAAGCGATTACTTGCTGCGCTTATCTGGCACGTCCAGTTCATTCCCCCGTTTGTTGTATTGAGAATTGTTCCTGCACCTCCGACAGCCCAACCAGTATTGTTATCTGAAAAATGAACAGACTGTAAGGAATTACCCTGCGGTAATGGATTCTGCCAGAACCATCCGCTCTGAGCTTCACAATTATCAATGTTCAATGTACAATGTACAATGATAAACATTATAAAAGCTGCAGCAAATATTGTATTAAACTTTTTCATTTTTAAATTCTCCTTATATTACTTTTAAAACCTAATTCATAATTTGAAATTCATTATCATTTATATTTTCATTTGTAATTTGACATTTGTAATTTGTCATTTAATCAGCATCATCCTCTTCGTCTCCGTAAACTCACCCGCAGTGAGTCTGTAAAAATATACCCCGCTCGGCAATCCGCTGCCGTCAAATTCAACCTGATATGTCCCAGAACTTTGCTTTTCATTTACAAGAGCAATCAATTCTCTTCCCATTATGTCATACACAACAAGCTTCGCGTAACTCGTAACTCGTAATTCGTAATTGATAATTGTGTTTGGATTGAAAGGATTAGGATAGTTCTGGAATAAACAGAATTGTTCAGTGATCAGAGCAGATATTTGACTGATGCCTGTTGATTGAGAATACTTTACTGTCAAAAAATCAGGTCCTGATAATCCTCCGTTACTAAAACCCGTAACAAATACATTTTGCGAAGCGTCCAGTGTTATTAAAAAGGCTCCGTCATTTGAATTTCCCGGTCCGGTATATCTTGCCACCCAGACTGAATCACCTGCAGAATTATATTTTATTGTTGCATAATCTTCTGTTGTTCCATTACCGTCGCTATAACCGGTAACATATACATTGCCGTATCCATCCGCTGTGACTGAATGAGCGCCGTCATCTGAATTACCGGTACCGTTATAATATCTTACCCATTGCTGCACGCCTGATGAATTGTATTTTATTGTTCCATAATCTGCACCTATGCCGCTGACTGTACAATATCCTGTAACATATACATTACCGGAATCATCCACTGCAAGTGATCTGGCTCCGTCATATGAATTTCCCGGACCGTTATATCTCCTTACCCATACAGAATCGCCTGATGAATTATATTTTATTGTTGCATAATCATCTCCTGGTCCGCTGCCAAAACTAGATCCTGTTACATATACATTACCTGATTTGTCCAAAACAATTGATTCAGCTTCATCAGATGAATTACCGATACCGTTATATCTTGCCAGCCATTGCTGAACGCCTGATGGATTGTATTTTATTGTTACATAATCATAATATGTTCCGCTGCCTGTACTATATCCCGTTACATATAGATTACCGGAATCATCAACTGAAATTGAAGTAGCTCTGTCATATTGATTGCCCGGACCGCTATATCTTTCCACCCAAACTAAATCGCCTGATGAATTGTATTTTATAGTTGCATAGTCCCGTCCTGTTATGCTGCCTGTACTATTGCCCGTCACATAGACATTCCCTGACACATCCACCGCTATTGAAGATGCAAAATCGCCTGCATTTCCCGGACCGTTATATCTTCTGACCCATACAGAATCCCCTGATGAATTGTATTTTATTGTTGCATAATCAAGCTCTGTTCCACTGCCATAACTATATCCTGTCACATATACATTGCCTGAAATGTCTGTTACAACTGAAACTGGCTCATCAGACGAATTACCCGGACCGTCATATCTCGACACCCATTGCAGGACACCGGCTGAATTGTACTTTATTGTTGCATAATCAAAGTCTGTTCCGATGCCTGTACTGTAGCCTGTCACATATATATTACCGGAATTATCCGAAGCTAAACATACTGCTGCATCAGTGTAGTTTTGAGGTCCATTATATCTCTCAACCCATTCCTGATTTACCTGAGAGTAAATTGATTTGCAGAACAAAAAGGTTAATATAATACTATATAAAGCTATTATGAGATCTGAGTTTTTCATTTTAAAACTCCTTTCAAATCTTTTTAATTAATTAAAATTAATTATTCTGAGATTTAGAATTGTCACAAGAATGTCAAAATAAAGTTGTCAAATCTCAGCCATGAGATTTGACAACTTTGTCATTTAATCAGCATCATTCTCTTCGTATCCGTAAACTCTCCTGCAGTAATTCGATAAAAATATACTCCGCTCGGCAAACCACTTCCGTCAAACTCAACCTGATACGACCCCGGATTTTGCTTTTCATTTACAAGGGTTGAAACTTCCTTTCCCAATGCATCAAACACTTTCAATGAAACGTAATTCGTAATTCTTAATTCGTAATTAATAATGGTTTTTGGATTGAACGGGTTTGGAAAATTCTGACTCAGACTGTATCCGGAAGGGACTTCGGCAGAGATCGATTGCACTCCTACAGGTTCACCACCAGATGTTGTTTTGAGGATTGTACCATGCTCTCCCACAGCCCAGCCGGTATTATTATTTGTGAAATAAACAGCAGCTAAAAAATTGTAAGTTCCGCTAACCTGGCTTATCCAGTTTGTTCCGCCATTTGATGTCTTTAGAATTGTACCGTTTACTCCAACTACCCAGCCGGAGTTGTAATCTGCGAAGTGAATTGAGCTCAAAAAATTACTTGTTCCGCTGATCTGCGGAGTCCAGTTAACCCCGCTGTTTGTTGTTTTAAGAATAGATACTCCAACAGCCCAGCCTGTATTTATATCTTTGAAATAAACAGAATAGAGACCAGATTCAGTAGTCTGACTTGCCCAGTTTGCACCGCCATTTGTAGTTTTTAGAATTGTTGCCCCTCCAACAGCCCAGCCATTGCTGTTATCCGTAAAACAAACTGAATACAAGCTTGCTTCGTTTACCTGACTTGACCAGCTTGTCCCGCCGTTTGTAGTCTTTAGAATTATTCCGTAATATGGTGTAGTTGTAATATATCCAACTGCCCAGCCGTTGTTGTTATCATTGAAATATACAGAATAAATATAATAGCTTAATCCGCTGATCTGCGGAGTCCAGTTTGTTCCGCCGTTTGTTGTTTTTAGAATAGTTCCCCCTGTTGTCCCACTTCCTGCTGTCCAGCCGGTATTGTTATCTGCAAAATAAACTGAATACAAGCTTGTTCCATTTAACTGACTATTCCAGTTTATTCCGCCATTTGTTGTTTTTAGAATTGCACCTCCAACAGCCCATCCGGTATTGTTATCTGTGAAATATACTGAATTTAAATAATCAGTTGAACCGGTCGCCTGGTTAATCCAGTTTGTTCCGCCGTTAGTTGTTATCAGAATTATTCCACCGTTTCCAACAGTCCAGCCTGTATTGCTATTTATAAACTGAACAGAGCGAAAAGTCCCGCTTGACTGACTTATCCAGTTTATTCCGCCATTAGTTGTCTTAAAAATTCCGCTGCTTCCAGCAACCCAGCCGGTGATATAATCTATGAATTGAATTGAGTTAAAGCCGCCTCCGAATTCCTGACTCGTCCAGTTAGCTCCGCCGTTTGTTGTTTTGAGAACCGGACCGATTCCCGCTGCCCAGCCGATAAATGGATTAATAAAGTATACTGATAATATTTGAGTGCTTGTTATGACTGCCTGATTGATCCAGTTTATCCCGCCGTTTGTTGTTTTCAAAATCAAACTGTTGTTTAAATCATAATCATATCCGGCTATCCATCCGATGTTATTGCCTTCAAATTGAACTGAAAATAAAAAATTAAATGTTCCGCTTAACTGTAATGCCCAGTTTATTCCGCCATTAGTCGTTTTGAGGATTGTACCTGAATCTCCAACAACCCACCCAGTATTAATATCACCGAAATAAACAGAGTATAATAATTGATTAGAACCGCTTACCTGACCGCTCCATTTAGTTCCTCCGTCTGTGGTCTTGAAAATTCCTCCGCTCCCTACAGCCCAGCCCGTATTGTAATTAACGAATTGAACTGAATACAACGAATAAATCGTCTCGCTTTCTTGTGGTGTCCAGTTTATTCCGCCGTTAGTGGTCTTAAGAATTGTGCCGGATCGTCCCACAGTCCACCCTGTATTGTTATCTATGAAGTAAACGGACTGCAAATTATTACCCGTTGGTAAAGGATTCTGCCAGAACCATCCGCTTTGTGCTTCGCAATTTTCAATGTTCAATGTACAATGTACAATGATAAACATTATAAAAATCGCAGCAAATAATTTAATAAAGTTTTTCATTTCAAAACTCCTTTCAAATCCTTTTTCTTGTGCAAAATTATGAACTCTGTAACTTCGAATTGTCACAAAAATGTCAAAGAACTCATTTAATTGAACATTGCACATTGATCATTGATCATTTGACAAGCATCATCCTCTTCGTATCCCTAAACTCACCCGCATTAAGTCTGTAAAAATAAACACCGCTCGGCAATCTGCTTCCGTCAAACTCAACCTGATACGTCCCCGGACTTTGCTTTTCGTTTACAAGGATTGAAACTTCCTTTCCCAATGCATCAAATACTTTCAATGAAACGTAATTCGTAATTCTTAATTCGTAATTAATAATTGTGCTTGGGTTAAACGGATTTGGATAATTTTGCTCAAGTCTATATCCATCAGGGATTACGCTTGAAATATTTTCTACTGAAATTACACTCTGAAAATTCTCATCATAAATGTCCTGAACATGATCCGCCAATGCCCTCAATTGTGTTATGCTGTTTAAATTGCTCGATCCTCTTGCTATTATCTGCGCTACAATAATGGACTGCGTATCATTCGGATTCATACTGAAAGGACCGAAGCTCTGAAGGAATCTTCTGTCGCTTCCGCCTGTCATATTCCATCCCGTTCCTGTAACAGGATCGCCTGAATATGCCTTTTTAGTTACTTGTCCGTTTACCGGATTTATCCACGAATCTCCGTATCTCCAAAGTCCTGAAAGAACTCGGTACGTTGACCAGTTATCCTGCGGATCTGCGGGTTCGGGTGAAACATTGTTATAAGTATTGAAAATAGACATACCGGTATACTTATATCCAACCTTTATTCTCAGATTCTGTGAGCCGGGAGGACTGTAATATTTAACAGTATCACTGTTATTTCCGGTATAAATAATTGGGCTTCTTAAAAGTTTTGTTCCGACTGCCGGCGGAGCTGATCCGTATATTCCGTCATTATTTGTAAAGTTGTAAGTATATCCGATGTTCCTCAATGTATCACATCCGATCGCATCGTCAGTCGCAGTACCGAGATCATCATCAGTCCAGAAGGCAAGATATGTATTTACCCAGGGTGTACTGTTTCTGTTTATTATTCTAAATTCGATAAACTGAACATCAGTCAAACCCGGGTTAGTGTAGCACCAATTGGTTTGTAAAATCTGAGCCTTGAGGGAAAACTGACTTGAAATTCCTGAAGAATGCGGATACGCGTCAGTATATGAATAAAACATGGTTTGCTTACCAAGAAAAAACGGTCTTCCGTTAGAATTAAGATACGCACCCTGATATGCCGGCCAGTTTTGATAATCCGGTGAAGCAGAGTCGCCTTTTGTAATAGAATAAATTTTATAAGCGGGATCAGATGCTCCCTGCGGATTTCCAAAATCATCAACATAACCGGGCTGATAGTCATATGAATATTCCGCCACTGCAGTCAATGTATCAGTTCCGGATTTACATCCCATCCATATTCCTGATGCATATCTGGCAGTAGTGGCGAAATTTTTCGGCCATTCAAAACCTGAATTACCTGTGGATGGGTCTCTGTTAAATGAGCCGTTATTTCTGAACCATGAGCTGATGTTATTGGCATATAAAAGCTTTGCATTTGGAGTTTCTGTAGATGAATACGCATATAATATCAGACCGCCTTCTCCAACAGCAAAAATACTGCCGGTATTTGTTGCTTTAATGGAATTCAATCTCTGATTGTAAAGTATGTAAACAGGCTGCCAGCTTGTTAGAATTGTCCCGTTAGCTCCGCATGCTAAATAACCTCTCGAACCGTAACTGGCGTTGAAAAGATTATT
Organism: uncultured Ignavibacteriaceae bacterium; assembly: GCA_964399995.1. Lineage (GTDB taxonomy): Bacteria > Bacteroidota > Ignavibacteria > Tepidaquicellales > Tepidaquicellaceae > JAGPCH01. The sequence goes on along the minus strand of CAYNTN010000030.1, from coordinate 27,255 downwards.
GACCGTTCCGGAATTGATTACAATTATAGTTGACCCGTCGAATTGAAGAGCTGTGCCGTTATTACCAACAATGACATTCTGAGTTGGAATTATGCAGTTTAAGTTATTTGTAGTACCGCTGTTAACTGTGATCCAGCTCGTTCCGCCGTTTAATGTCTTAAGAATGACTCCGTTATTTCCAACTACATAAAATTTATTTATATTATATGTTTCAAATGTTATTGAATTATAATCATTTGTGTCGATCTGCGAAACTGTCCAGACATCATTCACTAATTTCAAAAATGTTCCGTTTTCTCCAATTGCAATTGCCCTTACATTTCCGGGCATCATACGGATTTCTTTTAAAGTGTTGTTTGTATTTGAAACCATACTCGACCAGGTAATTCCCCCGTCTATGGTTCTGATGATTGTACCGCCGGAGCCTACTGCATAACCGGTATCATTTCCGGGTATTTCAATAGAGTATAAATTTGAACTGGTATTGCTGTTGATCATTTCCCAGACCTGACCTGAATTTGAAGTCCGGAGTATAGTTCCGTTGTCACCCGCTATATAAACTTTCAGTCCGTTTTGGTAAACTGTAATGATTCTGTTTAAATTATTTGTTGTCCCGCTGTTCTGCTGTATAAAATTTGGCTGAGAATTGCTCTGAATTGAAAAGATCAGCAGAAAAGTAAATGTGAATATTGTTTTCATATATCCTCCGTTAAATTTGTTTTAAAAATCTTTTTCATTTTAAAAACTCCTTTAAAATCTTTTTGACTAATCAAAATTATGCATATAATAAATTCGAATTGTCAAAGAATTGTCAAAAAAAGAATTCACCTGAATATTCATAATTGATAATTGATCATTGTATAAGCATCATTCTCTTCGTCTCTATAAACTCACCTGCAGTAAGTCTGTAAAAATAAACCCCGCTCGGCAATCCGATCCCATCAAATTCCACCTGATATGTCCCCGGACTTTGCTTTCTATTTACAAGAGTTTTTATTTCTCTTCCCATTATATCATACACAACGAGCTTCGCGAAACTCGTAATTCGTAATTCGTAATTTATAATTGTTTTTGGATTGAACGGATTCGGATAGTTCTGATACAGGCTATAACCGGAAGGAATTTCCGCTGAAACATTCTGCACTTCAACTGAAACGCCGCCGTTTGTTGTTTTGAGAATTGTACCATTACTTCCAACCACCCATCCGGTATTGTTGTTTGCGAAATATACAGAAAGAAGCCATAAATAACTTGTTTCGCCTAACTGAAATGTCCAGTTTGATCCGCCGTTTGTTGTATTAAGAACTGTACAATTATCTCCAACTATCCAGCCGGTGTTGTTATCTGCGAAACAAACCGAAAGCAAAGAATTAATTGTCCCGCTTGTTTGCGGTGACCAGTTAGTCCCGCCGTTTGTTGTTTTGAAAATTCGGCCAAATTCCCCCACAACCCAGCCTGTGCTGCTATCTGAGAAATAAATTGAATGAGCGTTAATCAGAGATCCGCTTGTTATCCAATTTGTTCCGCCGTTTGTTGTTTTTAGAATGCTGGGATTTCCAGCAACCCAACCGGTTTGATTAGATTTGAAAAATACCGAGTTCAAATGACTGCTCGTTCCGCTTATCTGAACATTCCAGTTTGTTCCTCCGTTTGTTGTTCTTAGGATCAATCCTAGATCTCCTGCTACCCAGCCTGTATTGTTGTCAACAAAATAAACTGAGTGTAACGCTCTTGATCCGCTTAACTGAGATATCCAGTTTGTGCCGGAATCTGTTGTTTTAAGAATTGTGCCATATGAATTTTCGTTAAAACCAACTGTCCAGCCAGTGTTGTGATCTGGGAAGTAGACTGAGAAAAGTTTAAGTGCCGAGCCGACTGCCTGTACAGTCCAGTTCATTCCACCGTTTGTTGTCTTAAGAATTCTGCCGGAGTCTCCAACCACCCACCCGGAGTTGTTATCTGCGAAATAAACTGAGTAAAAATTATTGGTTATCCCTCTAGTCTGTGATGTCCAGTTTGTTCCTGCGTTTACAGTTGTGTAGATTATACCTGACCACCCTACAGCACAGCCGTTATTGTTATCTGCGAAGTGAACTGAAAGCAAATGATCCGTAATTTCGTAGGTCTGTAATGTCCATTCTGTCCCGCTGTTTGTTGTTTTAAATATTGTGCCCCTTGATCCGAAATCACCACCTACAACCCAGCCTGTATTATTATTCGCGAAGAAAACTGAATTGAATACATAATTTAGACCCTCTATTTGGGAAGTCCAGATTGTCCCACCGTTTGTTGTTTTAAGCACTGTGCCGCCTCCGACAGTCCAGCCCGTGCTGTGGTTTGTAAAATAAACCGACACCAACAGATGTGTAACCCCGCTTATTTGCGGTAACCAATTTGATCCGCCATTTGTAGTTCTGAGGATCAATCCTGAATCTCCAGCTATACAGCCGAAGTTGTTATCTGTGAAATGAACTGAATTGCAGTTACTAATTGTACTGCTTGTCTGCAGCATCCAGTTTGTTCCGCCGTTTGTAGTATTGATAATTATGCCATTGTCTCCCACCGCCCATCCGGTATTGTTGTCTTCTATATCTACCGAATTCAATCGTTTAGTTATTCCGCTTGACTGTTGTATCCAATTCGATCCTCCATTTGTTGTTTTAATAATTATCCCGGAATCTCCAACAGCCCAGCCGGTATTGTTATCTGCAAAATATACTGAATTCAATTCACGACCTGATCCGCTTATTTGAAGTGTCCAGTTTATACCTCCGTTTGTCGTTTTAAGAATTGTACCGGCAGCTCCAACAGCCCAGCCTGTATTGTTATCTGTGAAATAAACTGACTGCAAATTATTACCTTGCGGTAAAGGATTCTGCCAGAACCAACCGCTTTGTGCTTTGCAATGTTCAATGTTCAATGTGCAATGTACAATTTTTATTAGGAAAAATACTGCTGCAAATATTGTATTAAACTTTTTCATTTTAATTACTCCTTATAATATTAATTTAAAAACTAAACCAACTCGATATCCCAAAATAATTGTACATTGTACATTGAACATTGATCATTTAACTAGCATCATTCTCTTCGTCTCCATAAAATCACCCGCATTAAGTCTGTAAAAATAAACTCCGCTCGCTAGTCCGCTTCCGTCAAACTCAACCTGATATTTCCCCGGACTTTGCTTTTCATTTACAAGAGTTTTTATTTCTCTTCCCATTATGTCATAAACAACAAGCTTTGCAAAACTCGTAACCCGTAACTCGTAATTGACAATTGTGTTCGGGTTGAATGGGTTCGGATAATTCTGTGATAGCATGAATTGTCTTGGCAACTCTGTTGTAATGCTTTGAACAGGTGTTATGGCACCTCCATTGGTTGTCTTTAGAATTACTCCATTGTCTCCAACGATCCAGCCTGTATTGTTATCTTTGAAATGAACTGAAAGCAGAAAATCATTTCCGCCGTTAGTCTGAACTGTCCAGTTGCTTCCTCCGTCGGATGTATTCAGGATAGTGCTGACACCTGCTTCACCTCCCACCGCCCAGCCGGTGCTCTCATCTTTAAAATAAATTGATCTTAAGTCACTATATAAAATGTATGATTGACCGAACCAATTCATTCCTCCATTTGTAGTTTTAAAAATAAATCCATCGCCTCCTGATATCCAACCGGTATTAATATCTATGAAGTAAACTGAATAAGTGGTAAAGCCTATTCCGTTTGATTGAAGGTTCCAGTTAATGCCGCCGTTAGTTGTATTAAAAACCAAACCTGTACTGAAATCACCTCCAACTGTCCAACCGAAGTTGCTGTCTTCAAAATGAATGGAACTAAGATAAATGCCGGATCCGATTGATTGATTTGTCCAGTTAATTCCGCCATTTGTAGTTTTCAGCACTGTGCCGGCTCCTCCAACCGCCCAGCCGTAATTTTGATCTAAGAAATAAACTGATTCTAAGTAATTACTTGTACCGCTTGATTGATTGAGCCAGTTGATGCCTCCGTTTGTTGTTTTGAAAATAGCGCCAGAATTTCCTACAATCCAACCGGTATTATTATCAGCAAAATAAACTGAATATAAAATGACACCTGACCCGCTTGATTGACTTGTCCATAAAGTCCCGCCGTTAGTTGTTCTGTAGATGTTGCTGCTGCCAACTGTCCAGCCGGTAGTAACATCTGAGAAAAAAACCGATATCAAAGTACTTGATGGTCCGTTTGATTGATTTGCCCAGTTTGTTCCCCCGTTTGTTGTTCTGAGAAAAGCGCCATGATATCCTGCCGCCCAGCCTGAAATATTATCAATGAATTGAACTGACATAATGTCATACGATGTTGTACTGTTTTGAATTATCCAGTTTGTTCCGCTGTTTGTTGTTCTCATGATTCTACCGCTCTTTCCTGTTACCCATCCTGTGTTGTTGTCTGAAAAATATACTGATTGCAAGTAATTTGTTGTTCCGCTGACCTGATTAAACCAGCTCATCCCGCCGTTTGTAGTTTTAAGTATGATACCCGGATTTCCTACCGACCAGCCTGTGCTGTTATCAAGGAAAAAAACTGAAGATAATGAATTGCTCGGAAGGTACATTTGATCTGTCCAGTTCGTTCCGCCATTTGATGTTTTGAGAATGATACCCGGATATCCTACAGCCCATCCCGTATCGCTATTTGAAAAGCAAATGGAGTATAATGAGCTGGAGGTTCCGCTTGTCTGGCTTATCCAGTTTGCTCCTCCGTTAGTTGTTTTGAGAATTTTTCCTGATTGTCCCGCAGTCCAGCCGGTGTTGTTGTTAACAAAACAGACTGATAACAAAGAAACAAATGCTCCGATTGATTGGCTTGTCCAGGTAGTTCCGCCATTTGTAGTTTTGAGGATTGTATAACCTCCTACTGTCCAGCCGGTATTGTGATCAATGAAATAAACTGATATTAGATTAGCGAATGATCCGCTTAATTCACTCTCCCAATTTATGCCTCCGTTTGTCGTTTTTAAAATTGAACCGCAATATCCAACAGCCCAGCCGGTATAATTATCTATGAATTCAATAGAGTTCAAGTTGCTGCCAGTCGGAAGTGGATTCTGCCAGACCCACCCGGTTTGAGACATGCAATTTTCAATGTACAATGTGCATTGTACAATTTTTATTAGGAAAAATACTGCTGCAAATATTGTATTAAACTTTTTCATTTTAATTACTCCTTATAATATTAATTTAAAAACTAAACCAACTCGATATCCCAAAATCATTGTACATTGTACATTGTACATTGAACATTGATCATTTGATAAGCATCATTCTCTTCGTCTCCGTAAACTCTCCTGCAGTAATTCGATAAAAATATACTCCGCTTGATAATCCGCTTCCGTCTAATTCAACCATGTATGTTCCGGCACTTTGCTTTTCATTTACAAGTGTCGTTATTTCTCTTCCCATAATGTCATAAACAACAAGCTTCACGTAACTCGTAACTCGTAATTCGTAATTGATAATTGTGTTTGGATTGAAAGGGTTTGGATAATTCTGTTGAAGCGAGTATTGTCCGGGAACTGTCGTGGATATTGTATTGATTCCTACCAGGCTGCCACCAGTTGTCGTTTTAAGTATCGTGCCATATTTACCCACAGCCCAGCCGGTGCTGTTGTCGGCGAAATGAACCGACGACAATTGATATAACGTCCCGCTTGCCTGCGGAGTCCAGTTCATTCCGCCGTTGGTTGTCCTGAGAATTGTGCTATTTTCAAAATACCCACCCACAACCCAGCCGGTCAAGTTGTCTGAGAAACAGACTGACCGTAATTCATTGATTACTCCGCTTGTCTGCAGTGTCCAGTTCGTTCCGCCGTTGGTTGTCTTGTGAATTGTACCGCCTTGTCCCACAGCCCAGCCGGTGTTGTTGTCAACGAAATCAACCCAAGACAATCCATCGGTTATCCCGCCTGTCTGCGATGTCCAGCTCGTTCCGCCGTTGGTTGTCTTGAGAATTGTGCTATTTTCAAAATATCCACCCACAACCCAGCCGGTGCTGAGGTCTGCAAAATCAACCGAAGATAAGTAATTTGTTGTCCCGCTTGTCTGCGATGTCCAGCTCGTTCCTCCGTTGGTTGTCTTGAGAATTGTGCCATAGTTTCCCACTACCCATCCGGTGCTGTTGCCCGCGAAATGAACCGACGACAAGTAACTGGTTATCCCGCTTGTCTGAGGTGTCCAGTTAGTTCCGCCGTTGGTTGTACTGTTTATTGTGCCGCCGTCTCCCACAGCCCAGCCGGTGCTGTTGTCAACGAAATCAACCGAATTCAAGTTAAGGGCTGTCCCGCTTGTCTGCAATGTCCAGTTAGTTCCGCCGTCGGTGGTTCTAATTATTATGCCGCCGCTTCCCACAGCCCAGCCGGTGTTGTTATCTGAGAAATCAACCGAATTCAAGTCACTTCTGGTTGTCGAACTTGTTTGCGGTGTCCAGTTTATTCCGCCGTTTGTTGTCTTGAGAATTGCTCCAAAGACAAAATCACCACCTACAACCCAACCGGTGCTGTTGTCAACGAAATCAACCGAACTAAAGTTAATGTCTGTCCCGCTTGTCTGCGGTGTCCAGTTAGTGCCGCCGTTGGTTGTCTTAAGAATTATGCCGGGATAGGGATAATACGCCACAGCCCATCCGGTGCCGTTGTCTGCGAAATCAACCGACAACAAGTCTTTGTATGTCCCGCTTGTTTGTGCTGTCCAGTTCGTTCCACCGTTGGTTGTTTTGAGAATTGTGCCGCCGTCTCCCACAGCCCATCCGGTGCTATTGTTAACGAAATCAACTGATTTCAAGTTAAGGGCTGTCCCGCTTGTCTGCAATGTCCAGTTAGTTCCGCCGTTTGTTGTTTTGAGAATTGTACCGGGACCTGGATATCCCCCCACAACCCAGCCGGTACTGTTGTCTACGAAATCAACGGAATACAACCAAAAGAATGTCCCGGTTGTCTGCGGTGTCCAGTTTGTTCCGCCATTGGTGGTTTTGATTATTGTACCATTTTCTCCCGCAGCCCATCCGGTGTTATTGTCTGTGAAATCAATAGACTCCAAGTCATTGCTTGTCCCGGTTGTCTGCGGTGTCCAGTTCATTCCGCCGTTGGTTGTCTTGAGAATTGTGGGGGGACCTGGATATCCACCCACCGCCCATCCGGTGCTGTTGTCTGCGAAATGTACCGAATACAACCATTCGGTTATTCCGCTACTCTGCTGTGTCCAGTTCGTTCCGCCATTGGTTGTCTTGAGAATTGTGCCATAACTTCCCACCGCCCATCCGGTGCTATTGTCCACAAAATCAACTGATCTCAAAAAATTACCGGTCGGCGAGGGATTCTGCCAGAACCATCCGCTTTGTGAAAAACAGATATTGGCTGTAATAAAAATTATTAAGATAAAGCTATATAGTTTTTTCATGATGTTTAAATTTTATGGTTATCTTTCAGCTTAAATATTTCAAAGTATTTCCTTCGATCTTGTATAAAATTAATATTTCTATCATTTCCAATTGTCATGGAATTGTCAAAAATATTGAGCAATGAGCAATGAGCAATGAACAATGAACATTGAACATTGAACATTGTACATTGTACAAAGAATTGTCAAAAGATTAACTTAACCGAGAATTGAATATTGAACATTTAAAATACACTTTCAGGAAATCTTGCTGATTATATAAAACATCCCCGATTGACTGAAATGTTATTGAAATGCAGGGATTTTCCGGGGGGATTTTATAAAATTCCGGGAGAGAATTCGATGAAAGTTTGAAAGAAGGTTGGGAAGCTGAAAGTAATTGAACTGTTATAAAATTAACAGTTTACAAATTAAATGCAAAGATTGAATGTTAATACGTTTTAAAATGTCACTAATACTTGTAACTGAATGCTCCCGACATGATCAGTCCTATTACTGAAACAATCAATCCCGCAAAGAAAATTATTGTCATGGGTTTGTCAATTTCAGATTTCTCCATTTTAACATTTATAATTTCACTTAAGGGAATAATCTTATAATTACTGAATGCTCCTGAATTATCTCCAGTGACTCTGCTTAGTACAGTTAACATCTTGATGGAATCAGGTCTTGCTATTATTTGAACAATTTTGTTATCGCAATTAATTGAATCACCATTTTTCAGTTTTATATTAGTAATTTGACCCGGTGATGCTGATTTAAGGGAGTCAGGTGATACCGTTAAGCTCTCTGTAGTCATACAGCTGCTGAATGCTATCAAACACGAAATAACAAGAAGATAAGTCAGAACTGTTTTTTTAGATTTTAGACTTTCCGAATTTATTAATTTGAATATCATATTTAACTCCTTGCTAAAGTTGTCAAATCTCCGACCTTACATTCCAAAATTATAATTCAACCCAATCCATGGAATGAATGGCCAGCCGCTCATCGTTCCACTGTCCGGGTCAACAGGGAGAATTAATCCGAAATCACCCGCTAAGTGCTTTCCGAAAAAGCGCAAGCCTAACGAAAAAAATTTAGCGGTATTTCGATCTGTCGGAATCCAATTCTCTGATATTAACTTTACGCTCCTTGATAATTTTGCCTCGCCTCCGATAATAAAAATGGGATACGTTTCATTACTATTTTGAGTAAAGGACAAACCTCCTCCTAAAGTTATTGCGTTTTCGTTTGTTCCGTAAGTTCCGACAACATAGAGTTCTGTCAGTCCGTCTTCGTCGTTTCCGGTGAAATTGGTGTAAAGTATGCCTCCCGAGAAATCAAAATCTTTTACTTTTACGGCTCTGACTTTACCGTTGAGATAATATAACTGTTCGTCGACACCGGGTACAATTGAAATGCCGCCGGCTAACGTTATAAAATCTGTGACACCAACAGCAATCATCGGAAATAATAATTCGCAAACTGAAAAATATCCGGTTCCTGCAGGCAGTGTTTTACCCGTAGGAGCAAAAAATAATCTTGACTGATTGGGGTCGGTTCCGATATGATAATCCGGATTTTTTATTTCGATCGAGCTTATCTGTGATTTTCTTATCTCGAGTTCTGTCCCGGACTGTGTTTTGAATCTTACGGCTAAAGTATCTTCATCAGTAATGTAGCCAATCAGTTCACTGCCGTCCGTAAGTTCAACTATCTTCAGCATCGAATCCGGTTTTGTACTTAATTGCATTTCGGATTCACTCATAAATTCCGAATCAGAATCTACAAGCTGCCAAATATCCGTCTTATTGATTGTATATGTGCTGATGTTATTTCTTATCTGTATGGAGACAGAATCTTTCCTTAGCAATATTCCCTCAGTATCCCATTTGTTCTTCAGCATTACTTTGTAACTTTTACCGTTTATAAGTTTGCTGAAATCTATTGCATTTACCTGTGCAAGTATCTGAGTACATTCAATTGCCAGAATGCTTATGACCATTAATATTTTAATTAGTGTTTTCATTTTTTTTGCTCCTATCTTAAGCTTTACTAATTACTTTGCTTTTTCTTTACAGCACTGCATTGAAATTCTTTAACTAATCAAAATTACGAACTATGTAATTTCCAATTGTCATGGAATTGTCAAAAATATTGAGCAATGAACAATGAGCAATGAACATTGTACATTGAACATTGTACATTGAACATTGTACATTGAACATTGTACATTGAACATTGAACATTGAACATTGAACATTGTACATTGCACATTTAACATTTAACATTTAACATTTAACATTGTACACTGTACATTAAAAATTGGTAAACATTATTCCGGCTTTAATGGATATTAATCCGTTAAACTTATTCTCCTCTCCGGTTAAATATAAGTTATCATTCGACAAATGATCATACTGCATCTCTAAGTTAATTCCAATCATTTTTGCGACCTTATAAAATCCTCCGAATCCGAGGCCGTATGTTATTAATGCATTTCCGCCTCCCGGCACATAAGATGTAGTTGAAGAAGTATGAGTTACAATAGTTGACGTTACAGCTCCTTCTGAACCGAACTGCATTCCGATTCCAAACAGTAAATAAAAAACAAAATCAATATTATTTCTAAGATCTCCGTACAAAAAATTTATTTTAAATAATGATGAGTTATAGTTTTCGGATTCTATTTTATTGTAGCTGTATGTTTCCTTTGTGTTATAGAAAACAGCATTGTGAAAACTATTGTACTGGAATTCAAAACCATAGGCAGTCTTTGTGTTATTTGGTTTGTACACGGCAATCTGAAATCCCGAACTGGTCTTATAGAGATTCTTAAAATTGGATGTTGGTATCGACAGGCCTGTCTGAACCGATCCTATCAACTTGAATTTATTTGATTTTTTATCAACGGGCTCATTCGGCAGATTATTTTCTTTAATTTTTGTGAGGAATTCAAAGGATAAGATTGCCTCCCCGCTAATGAACAAATCTTTATCTTCTATCTTCAAACCAATTCCTGAATCTTCTATGTAAATCAATTCACCATTTAAAGCACTTCCGTCTGTGAATCCCATTCTGTACATACCTCCGATTATCAAGGTATCTTTATTTCTGCTGATATCCTGTTGCGCCATGATTTCAGAACTATGATAAGCCAATATCATAGTAATTATTGTAATAAGATAAATTATCTTTTTCATAATTAATTACCTTTCAATTATTAACACATAAATTATATCCTGTTAAAATGTTAAAATTAATTATTCTTATTTTGCACATTGAACATTGAGCATTGAACATACAGGCTCAATGCAAATTCTATATTTTTACCTGTTTAATTTTATTCCATCATAATTCATGTACTGCGAAATAGTTTTCATTCTCTGATTATAGACTAACATGGAATATTCAATGATCTTTCCGGGTGTATTAAGTATTTCGTCAACTAATGCAGTCTGCTCGCTCACTGTCTTATCTGTATAGATTTCATAATAACCCGTACTTTTAAGAAATATATCATACTTATTGCTATCAAAATCCGGAGGTACGTCAAAATAAACTAAGGATTGATTACCGTATCCGGGCATGGCGTAGTAGTTCTTATCAATGAAATTAATTTTATTTCTTATGTCTGTTCCATCCTGATCTTCTGCAAATACTGCGTCATACTCTTTTATAATATCCTTTCCGGTAATTTCATAATCGTAGATCATTCCTATCTGATCAATTTTCCAGAATGCTGCAGGAGGATTTATAATGAATTCAACAAAATCACCCGTAACTTTCTGAAGAGGCAGCCTGACAATTTTGTCCTCATCCACAAGAGGTCCGCCCGCAGAAATATGTGCTCTTGTATTGTATTCTTTGCCTTCAAGCAAATTTACTTTCATAGCGAACAATTCTTCTCTCATAAGAAACTGTAAAAGCTTCTGCATTTCTTTATCTCCATGAAAGAGATCACCGTACCAGTCATTTACTTTATTACCTTTCAGCTGCAGCGTCACTTTTATCATTTCAGATCCCCAGTAAGCTGTTCCGCAATTCACAAAAAGCAAAGCATTTTCAGCCCCATCAGGTTTTGGAAATCTGAATTTCAGACTGTGTCTTTCTGTACCGTCACTGTATAAACTATCAAAAGGCATCAAAGTCTGCCATCTGATATTATCTTTTTCATTAAAGAAAATACTTACATCCTTTCCGTTTTCGTCAATCACAGAAACCGGCCTGGTTATTTTTTTATATTTAAAAAATTCACCTTCAGGATTTGGCGTTACATAAGTTTCTTTAGGATAAGGCACCAATACTAATTTTATTTCATCAATCATTTCTTTCTCTCCGGGCTGATTTCTAACAAGCAGCTTGAACCTGCCATCCGATTGTTTCAGGAAATCCAGTTTGGAATAATCCGTTCGCACAAGACTTTCGCTGATAACTCCGCTTAGCGGTTCACTGTCAAAGACATATTTCTCCCCGTCAAATGAATAAATCAAAGGACATGAAGTAGGATCCGGCGGCGGTATTGGAGGTGGGAGCGGAGGTGCTTCCGGCTCATCATTGTTATCAGTTGCATTCTTAATTAATACTGTAGTCAACGCGACAGTGCCTATCAATCCGACAACAAACAGTGTCGAAAGAAAGGGATCAACCTCTTCTTTTTCTACAAAACATTCCAGTACGTCGTTTAACGGAATTATTTTATTTTTACCTGCCGGATTTTTATAATCCATTATGAATAGTGACTTTATGCTGTCGGCATACATAACTTTTTTATTCTTTGTATCAACTTTCTCACCGTCTTTTAAAATCAGATATGAAATTTTTTTGGTACTGCTTTTTTGAGTAAGGTTTTCTCTCGGATATCTGACCGGTTTAGTCGTTGTGCATCCGTTAATCGTTATGATAAAACATGCCAGTAATATTACTGTGATTGCAGTATACAAAGATCTGTATTTAGGCTGATTATAAATTCTGAAAAGCATAACTCCTCCTTTTAAAAAAATTCTTTATAACGAATAGCCGCCGTCCATGATAATGTTCTGACCAACTATCCAGTCTGACTTTCCCGAGATGAGAAACTCTACTGCATTTGCTACATCCTGCGGAGTGCCTATTCTACCTGCGGGCGTATGATTTTTCACCTGACTTATCAATATTTCACTGTCAGGAAATTTTAAAATAGAATCTGTTTCCACAAGTCCCGCAGTTATTCCGTTGACTCTGATTCCTGCCGGAGCAAGCTCTACAGCCAGATCTCTCACAAGAGTTTCAAGAGCTGATTTTGTTTCGGAAAGTGATCCGTAATTCGGGATGTACTTTCTGCTTCCCATGCTTGAGATGGCAATTATCTTTCCATTCTTCATCACAGGTATGCATTTCTGCACGCACTGAAGGAAGCTCCTTGCATTCACATTCATTATGAGATCCCATTGATTCGGGCTTACCTTTGTTACAGGTTTAAATGAATTTATCCCTGCACAATGAATGAAAAAATCTATGCCCTCCGACTTGTCATATATTATTTCAAACATTTTGTCTATTTCACCCGGATATGCAAGATTAAATTTTAATAATAAAGCTTTGCATCCGGATTTATTTATAAAATCTCTTGTCTTTTCCGCCTCTGTATCATTCTGTACATAATTAATGAATATAGTCTTCGCAAAACGTTTTGACAGCAATTCGGAAATGCATCTTCCTATACCTCTGCTGCCACCAGTTACAAGTGCAGTATAATTCTTTTGATCAATCGGTTTCATTTTCTGTTTCCCTCGAATAGGTTTTATTGACTAAAAAATCTGTCAGATTCGAAACGGTAAACTTATTAAGGTATTCAGAATAAGATATACCGTTTCCGATAGTATCAGCAATTTCATTTTCACCGATCTCTAATCCGAGTTCCTGCTCTATTGAATACCTGATATCAAGTATATCTAGGGATTCGGCATTCAGATCATTCACTATTCTGGAATCGCGAGTTATCTTACTCTCATCAATCCTCAACGCATTAGAAATGATAGAGATTAATTTTGAAGCGATGTTCTCTTTGGTTAATTGACTGTCCATTTTGATTTATTTAAATTTTTCTGATAATTAAACAGGCATTCTGACCACCGAATCCAAATGAGTTTGACAGAATAATATTCAGCTTAGCATCTCGCGAAGAATTTGGTACATAATCAAGATCACATGCTTCATCGGGAATTTTATAATTTATTGTCGGCGGTATGATCTGATTTTTCAATGCAAGCTGGCAGGCAGCGAATTCTATGCATCCTGCCCCGGCTACGAGATGTCCGATCATTGATTTAGTTGAACTTACGGGTATAGAATAAGCATCATTTCTGAATACACTTTTTATGGCAAATGTTTCGCTTCTGTCATTCATCTGTGTCCCTGTACCGTGTGCATTAATGTAATCAACTTCGGCTCTCTCTATGCCTGCTTCATCCAGCGCAAGTTCCATTACCCTGATGCTGCCTCTTGCATCCGGAGGTTCATCTGTAAGTCTGAAAGCATCATTTGTATTTGCATAACCGATTATTTCCGAATAAATATATGCGTCTCTTTTTTTTGCCTGTTCATATTCTTCAAGAATAAATACTGCCGATCCTTCACCTATCATAAATCCGTCTCTCCTTTTATCAAAAGGTCTTGAGGCAGTGCTGAATTCAGAATTGTTTTTCGAGAGCACTCCGAGCATGCTGAATGCAACTATTCCGTTAGGATTAGCCATTGAATCACTTCCGCCTGCAATCATAGTATCAGTGTATCCGTTTTTTATCTGACGGAATGCTTCACCGATTGCCTGCGATGATGATATACAGGCAGTTGATATTGTCTGACAGTTTCCCCTTGCATTGTTCTTAATCGCAATATGCGCTGTTATAATATTCGGAAGTGCTTTCAAAGGTGTGAGAGGATGAAGATTTTTCATTATGTTCAGCCATACATTGCTGAATGCAAGCTCTTTTTCTTTTTCAGTTTTAACACTGTTTAAAACCAGTTCTAGAAATCTGTTTGCATATTCAAAATCCCAGAGTCCGATTCCTGCTGTACCTATTGATGTTCCGAATCTGTACGGATCAAGAGAATTGGTATCAATTCCCGAATCTCTGACTGCTTCATCAGATGCAATAGTTGCGAACTTAGCAGCACGACTCATGGTCTTTGCAGATTTTTTATCCTCGATCAGATCTTCAAGTTCATTTTCAGACATCTTTAATTTAGCATAGAATTTTGTCGGCAGGTCTGTCACATCAAAAGCTGTAATTAATGAAGCCGCGGATTTTCCTTCGCTGATATTTTTCCAGTAAATTTCATTTCCTGTACCGAAGGGAGATACGGTTCCCATTCCTGTTACTACAACTCTTCGCTCATTCATGACTTATCTCCTTCCTGTTTCCAAATCCTTTCAGCTCGGCATCTTCGAGCCAGAAGTCATACACTGATTCAATGAAAGCCCTTGTCTTAACCGGATAAAAAACATCCGCATCTTTAAGATTAAAGACAAACCTTCCGTCCATTACGGTTTTTTCATCAGAAGTTATTACTCCTTCAAGCATTGCAGAATTGTCCTGCTTTGAAATTACATTTACATCAATCAAAAGCCGGTCGCCCGGTCTGACTATGCTGCGGAATTTTGCCTTATCAACAATTGTGAGTATTGCCTTCAATTTGAAATCTGATGATACTTCAAGTAAAGCCGTTGCCGCCTGCGCAATCGCTTCAATCTGCAATGCGCCCGGCATTACAGGATATCCCGCAAAATGGTCAAAGAAAACATCTTCCGATAATGCTACATTTTTAACCGCAGTGATTTTCTTATTACATTCTAAGGATTTGATCTTGTCTATAAGTAAGTACCGCATTTGAAGTTTTTTTATTATTTAAATGAAATCACTCTTTTTATTTATTACTTTCCTTTTCTTACCTAAAATATAAAATTCCGGTTTTTCAATTGTCAAAGAATTGTCAAAAATCACTGCTGTCAAAACTTTTTTTTCGCCATTTGATTCTTAGAGGTGAATCTTTTTTTAGTTTTCTGATAGTCTGGCAAATCATAGTTCAGACAATTAATCCGGTAAATCCAAATTCAGACAAACAATCATTTTCCGTAGGTTTCAAATTCACACCTTAACTCCGGCAAAATTGTTGGGAGAAAAAATTTTGTTCCTCCTAATCATTCATGTAAGTTTCACGGATGCATTTCCATACAAATTTTCAGCTTTTCTAAATCCCCGAGGTATATATTCATACATTCGCAGACCTCAGGGATACCTCCACGTAACCCGGTGGTTTCTCCGCGTTACTAATCCGTACCTCCGCATTAATCATCCGTACCTCCGTGTTACTCAGCCGGACCACCGTGTTAATCAGCCGTACCTCCGCGGTACTCATCCGTACCACCGTGTTAATCAGCCGTACCTCCGCGGTACTCATCCATAGGTTCGAGATTCTCATCCGTACCACCGCAGCACTCAGAAGTTTCCACAAATCACGTAGTGGTTTCCCTGAACTTTCCGGTGGTACCGACGCGGTACTCGTCCGTACATTTACTCGACTCTACCTTACCACTTTGGCAGACAGCCGTACATCTGCGGAACAGAGTTGTACCTTCGGTCGGAATAGATGTATGTTTAAGAGAAAGAGATGTAGGACTCAAGCTTAAAAAAGTTTACCGGAATGTCATATATAACAATTAAATCACCATTGATTGTGTCTCCCTAAATCCTGTCAATCCTTTAATAAGATAAATCAAAGTTCTGACAAACAAAAAGTTTATATTGATTGGATCCTTCGCTGCGCTCAGGATGACAAAAGTTTTGGTGCATGGATAATAGGGATTCCTGATCGCGATGCCAACCCTGGCATCGCATCGCACGGCAAAGATGATCGGGTACTTCGCTTCACTCAGTATGACAGCACGGGAGAAAATTTAGAGACCTCCCTTTACCCAAAAAGTTTTAATTGGCTAATCTTAGGCAGGATCACTTCAGCAAGAAAATTTTCGTCGTCATTACTGGCTTTAGCGAAGAAGTTCTAAATCTTCCGGAGGAAATCATTAAAACTTGAATCAAAAAGCTATGTCCTTTATTATTGTTTAAGACAAATATCCTCGCAAAAAAATTAGCAAGGACTTAAAGTGAAGAGTTACTTGTCATTCTAAGCGAAGAATCCATTCAAAAAGAATTTGAACTCTTAATTTTATTTCGATTGATTTGTGAAATGTACCCGGGCAGGTGTAGAACGAGTATTCGAAATTTACTTCATTATTTTCGCTTTCCCAAGCTGGTGCCTCTCGATGAAAAATTTTTTTACATCTGCATCACTAAAATGAAATAGCATAACTCTCGCATCTGCAGTATCATTCCGCGTTTTGAATCATCAGTTTGAATTTTTCTATTTGTCTTCGATGTCTCAGGACATGAACAATTGCATGCTCGAGCATTTGTTCAAAATCATAATTCTGTCCCCATGGAACTTTGAATTCATCAAGCATGCTTTCAAAATTTTCTGCATACTTTTTATATAAGTTTCCCTCGGTATATGAAATCATCTGATCAAGTTCCTTACAAGCCTCCTCTGCATTCTCCGGCAGCCTGCATTTAATTCTCACAATTTCAGGGTCTTCAAATTTTTTCTTTATCTGAAAGACATAACCATATCCGGCATTGATTACATGATTCATAACTGATTGAATTGAAACACAATTCGGGTCTTCAGTTTCTTTATCAATAATTCTCACAAAATCATCCGGATCTATTCCCTCAATAGTTTTTTTAAGATCTTCCGCTGCACGCTCATACTCGTCAATAACCGCCCCAAGTGCTCCTTTTCTATAAACTTTTTCCATAGTTATTTAAAAATAATTATTTTCATAAATTTGATGAATATTTTTCATAATATCCTGTCATGTATATTTACTCCGCTTTTGTCCATTCTAAATTTTTGCTAAAAAGTCCGGAAGAAACTTTAATAAATAATTTATCTTTAGCCGGCGTAATGACAGCATCCACTAGTTTGTCTTTCTTAGGAGCGTATAATTTTCCTTTCCACACATTGTCTTCTTCCTTAAAACCCCGAAGAATATCCGTGCCGATTTTAGCTTGTGAATTGTCAGTAGAAACGATTTTACCAAACCATGCTCCGTCTTTCTGATATGTCTCAACAATAGTATTGTCAACACCGGTTTGCCATTTTCCTTCTATAGATTGTTGTGCGAAAATATTAGGTGAGGATAATAATAAGAAAAGTATTAAACTGTATATTCTCATTCTATTTGTTATTTTAGATTCAAAAATCATTTGGTAAAGGATTGAATTCTTTTAAATTTCAAGATAAGTTATTTACAATTCTATTTTAAGCGAAAAAATATATCAGCTGAATTGCAGCTGTCCAACAAAAGTATCAGACATTAATGAAAGAGAAAGCAAAAACCACAAACGTTCACATAAAAAAAAAGATTTCAACAGGCAGGCAATACTGTGTCCGTGTTTATAAGGCGGGACCCAACAGAAATCAGCCTCTCAAAGAGGCGGAAAAAATCCAAAAAGAACATTTGCGATACTTAATGCAACTGCGTGAAGAAGGAAAAATAGTTATCAGCGGACCAATCATTGACGATGCTGAGATCAAAGGCATTGGTATTTTCAATACAACTGATAAAGAAGAAGTAAAAAGACTATCGGAGGCAGACCCCGCGGTCAAAGCAGGCCGGTTGGTATTTGAAATCTATTATTGGTTTGGGTTTCCCGGTGATTGCTTGCCGAAATAGTAAATTCAATTCTAAATCCTAAACTTAGAGCTAACCACTTAACCCAAATAAACATTATTTTTTTAAACCTTAATAGAAAATAAATTCCTTAGAAGTTGACCTTATTACCTTATTTCTTGTGCTTAAGTATTCTTTGATAAAATTCCATAAACTGTTTATATTCTTCGAAAATTATCTATATTCAATTCCCACTATTCGATTTCTGTTTTTGGTGTTTTCTGTGACTTTTTTATGAAAACTATTCCTTTGCACAGTCAACCATTTTAATGGTGGATAATCCACCATTAAATGGCGGATAATCCGAGAAACAGTTTACTTCTTCTCTACCAAACTGAAGGGGTAATGCAATTAACCCAGATTGCAGCGGTTGTCCAACAGCTTCGTCGGATGAATAACCAAATATATATTCAGCTCCTTTGTTCCAGAATACAATTTTCTTAGTTTCATCAGAGGTTATAATTGCATCATTTTTGGAACTGCAGATCACCTGGAATCTTTTGTTTTGCTCTTTAAGAAGACTCTCGACCTCTCCCTCTTTAGAAAGATTATAATTCCTCTCCATCATTGTAGTTTGATTTTCTTAGCATCAAAGTAATAAACTTTCCGTCTTAATGATAAACTAATATTTTGCATGAAAATAGAAAATGGAAAAGCCGATTCAATTTCTAATGTCAAACATATCCGTCCAAAACGTTCATCAAAATATATTGATATTTACTCCGCTTTTATTTTGAAAGATCAAAAGAAAAGCTTGGCAAAAGAAAAATCTCCGCTGGTGATAAATTGCCTAAAATTCTTTCCTGAAAAATTTTTTTGGACAGCTCTGAATGTCAAAATACAAATAGTTTTGAAATCATTGTTTTAATTTTTTTATTTTATTTTTGGGAGGTATAAATTAGCCAATTCAATATTTAGTTACAAGTTGCCGGGTTGAATGGTAACGGAGAAACCGCTGTAAGTGATATCATGAAGATCAAGAAAAATAATTTCTTCATTTCTTGTATAAATAAAATGCAATATTGATTAAAACAAAATTATTTTCGTACGGTGATCATATTTGTTTTAGATTAACAGCAGTGTCCCAATAATTCCAGAGGTTAATGATTTTCCCGTCTTTGATCCTGAAGAATTCACCTTCATTGTAATCTATGGATCTGGCTGCATGCGGGATCGGAATGCTGGAACTGCCGGATTGAAGTGATTTTAAAGGACCGTTGTTTGTACCTGTTACTCTGAATCTGACTCCGACATAGTCACCGTCGCTTATCACAAGTAACGGTTCAAGATGTAAATCGGGAATTGCCTTGAGATAGGTTTCCCATGCGCTCTTCACTTCATCCTTTCCTTTCAGAAATTGATCGTTGAACTGATATTCATATTCATCATGGAGTGTTTCCATGATACGGGGAATATCATGCGTATTTACAGCATCGATCCAGCTTTGTACTATTTCGGCAGGTGATTTTGTTTTAGCTTCCATGAGTAATTTAGATTTTATTTCAATATACAAAAAACATTTTCGTATTTAAATTAAGACTTTGCGACTTAAGAGATTTTATTTGTACACGACAAAATTCTTTTTACCTCAAAGTCTCGAAGGCTCTAAGTAACCCTAAGATTAGATTTTTTTAATAAAGAATTTGTAACACGTTTTTAATAATAAATTTTAACAAAACTAACTAAATAAATTAAATAATTCTTATAGATCTCTTTGAGAAACTTTGAGTCTTCGAGCCTTTGAGGTAAAATATTTCACAAACAGCAATTTTTACAATTTGACAGAAAGCTAAATATTAATGATATTGAGAAGAATACACTGAACAATATTTTAAAATTAAACACGAATATTTTTTTATGGAAAACTCAAATGAATTAACACCGGAGGAAAAGCTCCGCATTGAAAATGAACTGCTGCGGTCTAAATTAACAGCCGAATTCGGAATGTCGAAAATGGAATCCTCTTTGCCCGAGGATGAAGAAAACGAGTGGCTGAAATATCTATACAGTTTTGAAAAGTCTATGGCTGAATATAAGCCTATTAAGATCTACGATCTCATAGACCGACCGGAATATAAGCCGCTTGATATGTTGCGAGAAGAAGAAATAGAGTCTGAACTTGACCGGCTGATGGACATTCTTGAAGAAAACTCTATTGTACTTGATCTTCTTTGCGCTTATGAAGATAAAGTAATTTACAAATTCGTTACGGAGGAACTTTTTCAGGAGGAGACAAATGAGAACAGGATCGAAGGAATGACAAGTCATTATATTTATGAAGAATTCCATCCGAATCATGAATATGACATTAAAAATGATATCGAATCACTTTTTGACTCAATCCTTACTTCAGACCGTGATCACAGATTTTATGAACACATGATTTCAAATACGGTTGAATTTGAAAATAAGGAAATGGGCAGAAGAGAATTCTCGAATGAGATAGACCATTTCAAAGAAGAGATAAATCCAGGCGGAGTAGAGCTTTTGGAATTTTATGATGTGACCTTTGACCTTGACAAAAGATGCGGAAATGCAAAAGGTGAACTAACATTTTCTGTCAAAGACTGCAAATCATCTCCGGCACATATATCTGGGGAATTTTCTGTTGATGTGAGGTTTAATGAATTTGAGTTTTGGGAAATTAAGAAAATAGTATTACCGGAAATTTAACATTAATCGAAATTATCTTTAAAAAAGAGGGCAAAGTAATTTTCATTCCTAATATTAAAATATAAGTAAACTAATTCTTTTACCAAGTCCATCTTCAAAAATTCTGTACAGAGTTGAAAGCTGGATATCGCAGCTTCCATTCTCAAGGCGTGAGATGTAACTTTTCTTTGTGCCAACTTTATTAGCTAACTGCTCCTGGGTCAGATTTGCTTCACGTCTTGCATCTTTCAGCATTTCACTTATTACAAAGTATTGTGCCTTAGTTTCAAATTCATCACGTCTTTTGGTACCGATTTTACCGTATTGGATTTCGAGTAACTCGTCAAAGTTTTTTGCTTTTCTGATTGCTTCTTTCTTTTTCATTTTCGTTTATGTTTTAGAATGAAATACTCTTTTTTTAATTTTTCAGCAAGATCAATTTCTTGTTTAGGTGTCTTTTGAGATTTCTTCTGAAATGCATTAAGTAAGACAACTATATTTCCTTTATCAAAGCAACAAAAAATGCGAAAGATGTTGGTACTTACTTCAACTCTTATTTCATAAAGTCCGTCAGTTCCTTCCAAATGTTTCAGAAATTTTTCAGGAATCTTATCCACCGTTTTAACCAGACGAAACACATGCCCAATTTTCTCCCGAACCTTTTCACTTTGATCTGAATAAAAATCCTGAAAGTAGTGTCTATGGAATATTATTTGTCTTTCTTGTGTCACCGAGCAAGATAACTTATAAGTGAACAACAAGATAGTCTGAAATCGCCTGTAGCCATAAAATTTATTCAATTTCAAATGTCAATGTCAAATTACAAATGATAAATTACTCACTTTATAATTCTTCCACATCAAATTTTTTAAATCTAATCTAAAATCATAAATCCCAAATGACAAATAAAAAAAGCCGGTTCAAAATTAATTGAAGCGGCTTAAAAATAAATCCGGTAAAACCTACTCTCCCGCACAGCTTCCCATGCAGTACCATCAGTGATATAGGACCTTAACTTCTCTATTCGATATGGATAGAAGGAATTGGAGTTGCATTCCAATTAATCAGGTAATAAGTAGGCTGATTCGTTTGTCTAAATCCATCTTCAAAGATTCTATATAGCGTTATGCGCTTATTGACGATAACCTACTTAATGAACAACAGACAAGACATATAACTTGAAGACCTTATTGGAATAAATGGAATGAATGCAAATGTTTGCTGACTTAGTCTTTCATTTAGTTTATTTTATAAAAATCATGACTAAAAAATTTGATAAGGTAATCCTCACCGGTTATAGGGTAACTTTTAATCCTGCTGAGCTCGACGCTGAAAACGGAATAACTCCGGAAATTCGGAAGCACCTCGATAGAACTTTAAAAAGACTTTCAAAAGGCGTTAAACATCTTGACAGAGAACTTGAACAGCTGATTTCAAAGTATCCCGGCATACCACAGTTTAAAAATTATCTCACGGCATTTTATTCAAAAAACAAACAGCAGAAGAAAGCTATTGAACTAAATAATATAATTCTTAAAGAACATCCTGATTACCTTTTTGGCAAAATAAATCTTGCTCTTCAGTATTTGAGAGAAAAAAATATTGATAAAATTCCTGAACTACTTGGCAGGGACATGGAAATCAAATCTCTTTATCCCGAACGAGACATCTTTCATATCGAAGAAATATTGTCTTTTTATCAGATTGCAGTTTTTTATTTTATTGAAACAGGTGATATTGAATCAGCCGAAATGCGTTTGAAAATTATGTCTGATCTTGATGTAGACCATATAAAAGCGAAGAAAGCCGCAGAGAGTATTTTCTTACACAAACTTGAAGAAGATTATGAGAATTCTAAAATGTTCGAAGCACCTTCAAGAACTCCTAAATTCATTCCCAAAACAAATTACAAGCAAACGAAATCTGAACCAGAATTTGTTAACCCGGAAATTAAATTGCTTTATCAATACGGATTTCAAATTGATCACAATATAATCAAAAAGATTTTAGGACTCCCACGCGAAAGTCTGATTGAAGATCTGAAAAAAGTCGTCATTGACAGCATTTCAAGATATAAATATTTTAAGAAAGAAACTGTTTGGGAATTCCATACTCACAGTTTTGTATTTCATGCATTGTTCTTACTTTCTGAACTCAAAGCATATGACGCTCTTGAGGTTGTCCTGGATTTATTACGGCAAGATAGAGAATTACTTGATTACTGGTTATCAGATTCATTAACTGAAGACATTTGGAAAATCATTTTTAATCTTGGTCAGAATCAATTGAATGTTTTGAAAGACTTTATGCTTGAGGAAGGAAATTACACATATTCAAGAACAGCAATATCTCAGGCAGTTGTTCAGGTTGCACTTCATTTCCCGGAAAGAAGGCAAGAGGTTATACAATGGTATAACTTTATATTTAATTACTTTATCGAAAATAAAGAAAATAATGGGTTAATCGACACTTCATTGATCGGGTTGATGATTGGCGATATTTTAGAATTAAATGCGTTTGAGCTGGAAAAAACAATTTTGAAATTATATCACGAAGATCTCGTTGACATTCCTGCAGTGGGTACGCTGGATGAAGTATTTGATGACCTGTTCAGTGAAGGAAGCCCGGAAGAGATAAGTGAATTGCCAGGTCTTGAAGAAATCTATAGGAATTTTGCAAAATGGGAAAGAGATATTGAGAAAAGATCAAAAAAAGATTTTCAGGAAGAAAAACATTCAACTAATTTCCCTGAATTGCCTGAGATATACAGAAAAACGGGAAGAAATGAAAAGTGTCCCTGCGGCAGCGGACTGAAGTTTAAGAAATGTCACGGGAAAAGCTAAGTATAGGATTTGAAACCGGAGTATTGCTTTCAAATTAAAAATAAAAAATTAAAATATAAAAATTGAAAAAGAAAAAGTAAAAATTTCCTTAGTAATCCAAAGTACCTTTTTAATTTTTAATTTCAATTTTTCTTTTTTCATTTTAAAATTTTTTTTTAAATATAGGTCTTTCATTTGTTTAGACTTGTAGTAAGCAGCACCCTTGGTCATATTAACTTTTTTGATAAATAAATTTTTCTATGTCCTTCCGGGAAATCGTTTATAACTCCGACTTTTTCATAGCCATTTTTTAGATAAAATTCCTCAGCATGGAAATCAAAAGTATCCAGCATGGAAATAACAGCTCCTTTTTCTTTAGCTTGATTTTCGACATAATTTAAAAGCATTGAACCAATACCTTTCTTTCTGTAATCTTCACGTATCCAAAGAGTTTTGATCTCAAGTCCTCCCCAATATCCAACACCTCCTAATATTCCACCGACTTCAGCACCTTCTTCATTTTTAAGCACAAAATCAAGAGGCGTCCAGTTTTCAGCAATAGCCTTCGCATGACTAAAGTTATAATTATTAAGTTCTTCAATAATTTTTTTTATACTTTCCTTTTCGCAGGCATGAATACTTAAATTGTCAGGTAGTTTCATTTTTGTTTTCTTTAAGTTTATCTAAAATTGCGTTAAAAAACAACTTTCCCAAGCAACCCCTTTTCAAATTAAAATTAAAATGAAAAATTAAAGTGTAGAAATTCAAAGGGAAAAATAAAAATTGTAAAAGCAGGATCTATATTATAACTTTATTTCTCACAGAAACAAATTAATAAAAATCAGCCTGTTTAAAATGAAGCGGTTTTAAAATATGATCCGGCATGACCTACTCTCGCGCACAATTCATTCAATTTTAAATGTCAAATTATAAATGATAAATTATTTTTGAAAAGAGATTATGAACTCTGTTCGGAATGAGTTATTCAATTAGGCAACTTCTTTTTCCTTTTTTGCGAATGTTTTCTCCTTTTTTGAGTACTCTATGCAAAGCTGCGAACTGGAGAAATTATATGTATATAATTCTTTCTATCTATCTATATATATCCTTCCTATGCCTTATCCTTAAAATAATTATTTCATCATTCTCAATATCAAATGCAACTCTGTAGTCACCGATTCTAAATCTGAAATTTCCGATTGTCCAATTAAGAAGTTTCTTAGAATATTGATACGGATTAACGGAAAATTCACGAAGCTTTTCAATTATCCTTTTCTGAACTTCAAATTCAAGATCTTTTAAATCTTTTTTTGAACGATCTGTAAATAATACTTTATGCATTTAGAATGTCATCAATATCAGTAACCTTTCCTGCTTTATACTCAGCCCTTGCTTCTTTAATGGATTGAATGTACTCTTCATCCATTAATGATTTTAAATCCTCAATTGTATCCTCTATTTTTTCCTGAACTATTGTTGATATTAATTCCCTTAACTGACCGACAGTGAGTTCACTAACTTTTATTTCCATTTAAATTCCTTTTAACTAATATTTTTTAAAAATATTTTTTTTGCAGTATCAATTTTAAATTAACGATATTAGTAATTAATTTCAGTATCTACTTTTATCATTAAGTGTTAAAAAGTGTCAAATACGCAATGTTTGCAGCTATGTAAAATCTAAAAATTCCTAAATCCAAAATCTAAAATCAAAAAAACAAATCCGAAATTTTAAATCCCAAATAAATTAAATGACTCTCGCTGAGGTCTCCGTGCTTTTCTTGACTCCAGCGTAATTCCGAGAGAGTCGAAAAGGCACTGACTCCACCTGTGGTTCAAAACTTCAAACATCAACTACAATCAAATAAAATGCAACCTAATATCTAAATAGCTCTTTATTTATCATTAAACTTTTTATAAATTTGTATGTGATTAAAATGTCAGACTAAGATGATTAACTTAAGCATGATTGAAGGTTTTGAAGCGGTTTCAAGCTTTGGGAAAAACATTTTCCGGAAGAAAATTGTTCGTATCGTTTGTTGTTAGAAAGAATAAAATCAGAATCATATCGACAAGAGAAATGTCAAAAAAAGAAAGGAAAATATTTAATGAAAAAGAAGTTTAAGCCAATTCCAGAATTTAAGACCGAGGATGAAGAGAGGAAATTCTGGTCGAAAGAAGACTCTACCGATTATGTAGACTGGAGTAAAGCGATAGTAAATCCGGAATTTCCAAAGCTAAAATTTTCAAACGAAACAAATTCAATAAAACTTCCGCAGGGTCTTCTAAAAGACATTAAAAATCTAGCCAACAAACAAGGTGTGTCATATGAATCTTTAGTTACAGATTATCTCACCGAAAGAGTAAAGCAGGAATATGCTAAGTAAAAGCTTGCCGAGTTTCTGTACTTTACGGACTCCATCGTTATAATACCAAATCCGAAATTCCAAATTCCGAATATTAGAAGCCGTTAATAGTTTTTTCAATTTCCTTCTTAACCTGGAAATTAACGAAGAACACATTGATTTCATTTATTTAAATAATGTGATTAAATATAAAGATAACATAATTTCAAAGGAAGAATTTATTAAAATTTTGATATGCTTCAGAGAGGAAATAATTCCGGCAGGTATAGAGCTTATCTTATTTTACAGTATTACTATTGATTTAGAGAAAAAATATGGCTTTGTATCCGGAGAGATCTCTTATTCAGTTTTAGAGAAAGGATTGCCCTCGGCTCACGTTCCGACGTATTCAAAATAGAAATAATATCTGATGAATATAATTACTGGGAAACAAACGGAATCAGTTTTCCTTAAAGATTTACAAAAAAGCCGTTTCAAAATAAACTGAAACGGCTTTTAAATTAAAATCCGGTAAAACCTAACTTTACCGCACAATTCAATTTCAAATTTCAATTTCAAATGATAATCAAATTTTTTTCATCAAATCTAAAATCAACAAATCCAAAATCAAAAAATCGAGAAAATTCAAAATCCCAAATTAAAAAAGCCGTTCCGAAATAAATCGAAACGGCTTTAAATTTAAATCCGGTAAAACCTACTCTCCCGCACAGCTTCCCATGCAGTACCATCAGTAATTCAGGCCTTAACTTCTCTGTTCGGAATGGATAGAGGTGTTGCCCCTGAATTTAATCACCGGAAACTCTATTTAGTTAAAAGTTAAAAGTTAAAAGTTAAAAGTTTGTAAAGTTAAAAGTAATAACTTTGAGAAACTTAAACTTTGATTGGAATCAAAAAGATTTTGATTCTTATTTTTCTAAAGTCTTGCGTCTTGGATCTCGCATCTAACATTTTCGTTTGACGTTTGACATTTGACGTTTGACAACAAAATATAATTGATGCTCCTCACTACCTTACCAATAAAGGATAAAAATTATAGGAAAAGTCATTCGACTTATTAGTACTGCTCGGCTGAACATATTACTATGCTTATACCTGCAGCCTATCAACCAGATCATCTTTCTGGAGTCTTATTCTGTATTGCTACAGAGGGAAATTTAATCTTGAAGCGAGTTTCGCGCTTAGATGCTTTCAGCGCTTATCTCAACCGAACATAGCTACCCAGC
>CAYNTN010000029.1:0-41019 GCA_964399995.1 uncultured Ignavibacteriaceae bacterium | reverse complement strand
TGCTTTGTGCATTCTTTGCGTCCTTTGTGGTTAAGTAACATTTTGGACGGATGTACTCGAAATACTCGTCCCGACTCAGAAGCACAATCAATTTAAGGACCCCGTTTATCTTATAAATCTCATATGTACTTTACTGTAAATCAATTTGGAGAAAAATTTAATCTGATTCAGAAATACCATAAAATAAATCAATTCAAAGAGTAATAAAATATAATTTAGATTGTCAGGATATATTACAATTAAAATCACCTGTATCAGCAGTAAGAAGTTTAGTTTAATAATTTTAGTAAATTCTATTTTGTAAAAATACTCTTTATAATCAAGATTCTGGCTCCTGTGCAAATAAATGAAAATTAATATAATGCTGATGATTGTTGATAAATAGAACCCGAATAAACCTAAGAAACTTTCAAAGAAATTCAATGATACTGATAACAATAAGTATGTCAGAACAACATTCAAAAGTTGTATAAACAGGAGCCTTAATCCTTTTCCTTCTACCATAATTACACTATATAAACACCCTGCAAAATTAATAAGTGTATAAGACATGGAAAAAATAAGAAATATGACAAGTGACTCATAGCTCTTAAACCAGTAAATAATAAAGAAACAAATGAATGGATTTAAAACACCGTAAGATAAAATTGAGTAATAGTTAGACATCTTGGAAAAATAATACAAACTGTGATTTACAAAGTCCTTCAATTTTCCCAAGATATTTTCCTCGCTTAATCTAACAAACAAACCTCTTTGTGTGGAGAATATTAATCCGTTTGTAAAATTAATAATTTTTTTACTTGATTCAAAATAAGTTACAAAGCTTAAAGACAGGTAAAGTCCTAATAAATATTTTATTATAACATCAATAAAGCTTCCGACAAATGAAGAAAGCTGTATGTTAATTCCATATAAAGAATATTTTTTTACCAGCTTGAAATCAAACAATTTCAGATTAAAAGTAACTAATTTTTTTACAAAAAAAAGATAAATATAAATAATCAGAAATGATGCAATACTTGACAATAAAGTAAATAAAGCTAGATAATAAATATTCAATTCGAAAATAAATATTATCAGAAAAAGAAAAGTATTTATTATTACAGACGCTATGGTTATCTGGCTTAATCCAATATATTGAGAAAAACCCTCCAGTGTAAATCTGAAATATCCGTTAATATAATTAAAGAGAAAAGTTATTATCAATAATATTATTATGAAATTGAAATTCAGCTCTTTAATACCAGCTGAATTAGCTAAGTCTGAATTTTTAAGGCTAAGAAAACAATATAATGTTAATATCATTGCTATAGTCATACCAAAGATGAGAAAAGTAATAAGAAAAGTACTGAAATATGAATTCAGGAAATTGGTATCACTTTTTTTTCTTGCTTCAGCAAGATTTTTAATTGTAGAAATTCCAAATCCCAGATCGAGATTCCCTCCCAACCCAAAAAATGAGCTTACAAGGATGAAAAATCCGAAAATTGTTGCATCAAATGTTTTGAAGATGATAGAGTAGTTCAGAAAATTTAAAAGTGCTGAGACTACAAATGAAGCAGTGTTCCAAATAGCGTTTTTCTTATCATCCGGAGATAACATTAGCTGATAGATTTTTTATTTTGATCAGGAAAGGAAAAACATTGCTGAATTAATGGTGTTTTGGAAATAATAAATATAACTCAAAGTGACAGCTTCAAAGCCTAAGTCAGAGATTGCCTCAAATTTTCACGAATTAAAAAAAGAATCATTTAAATAATTATTATAAATTCGTGAAATACTTGGAGGAAAACAAACTTCAAATTCAATGATGTCAACCTAAGTAATATACTGGGATTTTGGATTTTTTTGACTCATGCTTTTTAAAAAAGCATAATTCCCTGCACTTAATCCTAAAAATATGAACATAAAGAACGCCTGTAATCTCATTGTATATTGCCCTGAAAAAACGCTGTTAATCAAAATAAAAAATATGATGACATTTAATATAATGCTGTTTATTCTTGTGCTTCTGTCAGTTGAAATTTTAATTGACTTAAAACTATAAACAAAGATACTGATTATGAAAGTTAAAAACGCACAAAGTCCTAAAATACCTGTCTCGGTTAAAAAGGCAAGCATGGTATTATGAGGATCCAACCCTTCGACAAAATTTTCATAAAGTATCGAAGGCAGAATATTGTAGTTTTCAGATACAAAGCTAAACATTTGATAACCAATTCCTGTAACCGGACTTGATTGAAATGCCTGAAGTGCAGTTAACCAGATCAATGCCCTGGTTTCCAAAGAATTTTGTATTAACGGACCACTTTCAGAAGAATCAAAGAATTCAAATGTCACATCTGAAAATCTTTTAGAAATGAAATCACTTACTCCTGAACTGATTGCGGCAACTGTAATTATAACTATTAAAAGTGCCACCATAAAGGTCCTCTTCCGAAGCAATTTCTTACCAATTAGATCATATTTATAAACTATTATAATGCCGTAAATCAAACTGAGAGTGAATCCGAGCCATGCAAATCTTGATTGTGTAGTTATTAACACCGTAAGTGTAATCAGCGATATTGAAATAACTTTTAAATTTACTTTTCCCATAATAAAATATTTTAATATGAGAATTGTGAGTGTAATAGCAGAAAAATCCATAATAGAGTAATCCATCAATCCAACAGACCTTATTTTTGAAGTAATAATTATCTGAAAAATTATTATCATGCATGTGATTA
Organism: uncultured Ignavibacteriaceae bacterium; assembly: GCA_964399995.1. Taxonomy (GTDB): domain Bacteria; phylum Bacteroidota; class Ignavibacteria; order Tepidaquicellales; family Tepidaquicellaceae; genus JAGPCH01. Next base: position 38,290 of record CAYNTN010000029.1, on the reverse strand, counting down.
GCATACATATAAAATAGAAATTGAAAAATTTTTCAACGGTTAAGTTGTCTTTCACACTCCTGAATACCAAATACCCTGTGAAAATATAAACTAAAAATAAAAAAAAGAAATACAGGCTTTGAAACGATCTGTGAGTGGTATTTACTGAAGATAAAAAAACTGAAAAGATAAAAAAAATCGAAGCAAATTTAAAACTTTTAGGCAGCTTGAGAACATTAAGCGAATCAGTATTTAGTCTGAATAAAAATACAAGAATTACAATATAAGCAGTTAAATTTATTAAAAGAAAACTTAATGGACCGTATAAATTTACAGTTATGTTTAAAAAAAGCCCGGCTGTAAAGTAATAGAGATAGTACCTGTTTATATTAACAAGTAAAACAAGAGCTATCGGTGTCAGCATAAGCATTACAAAAAAGGAGGGTTTATTAATAAAATAAAGTACGAAAGCAGTTAAAAGTACCGCTGTAAAAAATGAAAAATATGCTATTTTGCTTAAATCGTATTTATTGGAAAATGCCGGCTCTTTAACCATTTCTTAAAAATCCTATTAATCTTTTGTAATATAACTTGTAAAATATTATTACAAATGAAAAGAAAATAAAAAATGCAACCATGCTGATTGCAACTGTTGTTAGCCTTTTTGGTTTAGCTTTTTTTTCAGGAAGGTTTGGATAGTCAAGAATTACTACTGTTGGAGTTTCTCTCTTTTCTTCAAATTTAGTTTGTTCATAAATAGGTATTAGTGTTGTTACAATCCGGTTTTGTATTTCTATTTCTCTTTTTAATCTGTAAAAATTGATTAAAACCGTCGGAAGCCCTTTTAACTGAAAATCACTGTTGTCTTCATTTGAGTTCCTTATATCATCTAATTGTTTTTTCAGGATAGAGATTCTTTCTTCCTGCTCTTTTAATTCAGGCTGATCAGGAGTCAGTATTTTCCTCAGCAGTTCTAATTTCACTTCCTCAGATTTTATTGACACTTCCAACCCGAATGATGCTTTTGAAACAACTTCTGCCTGAATTTCAGGTGATATTCCGTATTTTATCTGAAAATTTTCCAAACTATCTTCAATTGCCTTTAGATCCTGCCTTGCCGAATCATATCTTTGCTGAATAAATTCTTTGTTGTTTTTTGCATTCAAAGCATTCATTTCCGAATATATTCTGTTAAGCTGAAAGATTATGAAATCAGCTATGTCTTTTGCCCTTTGTTTCTCTTTATCAAATATGCCAATTGTTAAAGTACCTGCTTTTTTATTAGATTCCAGTGTTATCGTATTTAACCTGAAATACTTAACGGCATCCTGCATTAACTCCAGTTTGTAAACGTCCATTAAGTTAAATCTGATAATTGTTTCTTCAATACATCTTCGACTCATTATTATTTCTTCATAAAGAGCAAGCTCTTTAGCGCTTTCTCCGCCGCCACTAAGTTCTTCAAGACCTCCGATATCAGGAAGTCCGGATATTCCTAACAATCTTCCAAGTCCAAAACCGGATCCAGCACTTTTTACTGTAGTAGTTGACTGGTAGATAGGATCAATGACAAAAAACATTAAGAACGCTACTATTAATCCTACAATAAAAGTACCGGTAAAAATTATTTTCTTATTTTTGACTAATACCTTAATATATTCATAAATACCAAATTCATTAGTTATATTAGAATCCTCTGAATTTTCTTTTAAATCCGACATTAAATAAATATAAATTTAATTTTCTGGTTTATCTACTGATTCTGCTTTAATAATATATATGTCGTCAATACTCCCAATATCACAGCGGCTATCTGTGCTACTATTGAAACCGTTTGCGCGAATGTTTCCTGAACTTCCTTAGGTACATAAACAAAATCACCGGAAAGTATTTCCGTTTCTTCAGGTAAATACCAGCCCCGTGAATTGAACTTTATTATCCTTGTATCACCTTCATCGGCAGCCAGACTATATCCTCCCGCTTTCTTTATATAATATTCCACATCCTCTCCTTTCTTATAAGGTACATATCCTTCCTGAGCTACCTGCCCGTAAACATATACTATATTCTTATTATCATTTATATAAATTATGTCTTTGCCTTCCAGCAGTACATTCTGCGACTCATCGTTCTTCAGTAATAGTTTTTCAAAATCCACTATCACCCTGTTACGTTTTCCTTTTATGTCTGTCGAAAAGTTCGCTTTGTCAGCATCTGATATCAATACATCACTGGCACGTGAATTTATTAAAATTTCCGATGAATCCTTTGCAGAATATTCAGCATCATAAGTCCTGAATAATATGCTAAGTGGAAGGTATGCCTTATCCCTCAATCCTCCGGCCATTTCAATTACATCTCTTAATCTTGTGTTCTTAAATGAAATCGGATAGTACCCCGGTCTCAGCACCTCACCCAATATAAGCACTGATAAGTTTTTCTGATAATTAATTTTATACTTTACAAACAACCTGTCAAATTTGCTTATCTTATAATTTTTATCATTTTCATAATCTAAATTTAAGACATCATACCTGTCTAAGTTGCCGTATGGCCGGTAAAGCTGGATACTGTCGGGTTCAGCATTTACATCAAATCCTCTTGCAATTCCTATTACAGTCTCCAAATCATCCCCCTCCACATGTTCATAAGAACCTGCAAGCTGAACTGCACCGTTTATTGTTATAAAATTATTATCCAACTGCAGATAAGGAATTTTCAATAAATCACCTTCGAGAAAAAACGGGTTGTGTTCATCATTATTCGTCAAAAAATATTTATATATGTCTACCTTTTTAACTGTCCCATCTTTCCTGAATAATTCAATATTTCTTAAAGAGATCTGTGTATTAAGAAATTCACGCTCGTTGGTTTTCTCGTAGAATACTCTTGAAGTATTTAAAGTATCGAATATTAAAACTTTCAGGATTTCAGAAACCCTAGTAACAGGCGATACTTCAAAGGTTCCCTGAGTCAGTCCCGATACTTTAATAAGAAATGTTCTCGGCGTGTTTAATGTAAAACTAACATCGCTTGAATAATATCTTTTCTTGACTGCACTTATAACTTTGTCCCGAGCTTCATTTAATGAAAGTCCATCCACTATTACTTCACCTACTGTAGGAATTATTACCGATCCTACGGGTGATACTGCAAGAGGTATCTGCTGATTTATATACCCGTACATTCCCAGTGTAAATAAATCATTAGGACCGACTATATAATTATCAGCGTCTATTGCGCCTTCTATCGGAACTGACTTTGTCCTGAAGGTATTCTGACTTTCAATTTGCCCGAATAAATCAGGTGCATCAGTATTTATGCCGGTTGAAACGCTGCTCTTTCCAAGTATTTTATTAAGAGGATTTTCTTCCATGTCCTTTTCTTTGCTCTTAAACTGTGAAAAAGAGTCTGAATCAGATAAAACAATTAACAATAATACAATAATTAATTTAATCTTATTCATATTCCTAATTGGCTTATGGTTTTTGTTAAAATTTCAGATGTTTGATCTGTTTCCGTCGTCTCACAATATATTCTCAATAATGGTTCTGTTCCGGATGCTCTGATTATAATCCATCCGTTACTAAAATAAAACTTATATCCGTCCAGATCTTCAACCGATATTATTTTCTTTCCCCCTATCTCATCACCGGCTTTCTTTAATGCGCATATCCCGAGTGCCCTTTTCTTCTTTTCTTCCGTAGTATGCACATCATTTCTCTGATAGAAATATTTTCCGAATTCATCATCAAGCTCTTTTTTTAATTCGGAAATACTCTTCCCGTATTCTGCCAGAAGCTCAAGATAAAGCATCCCGTTATATATTCCGTCTCGCTCGGGTAAATGACCCTTGATTCCGATCCCGCCGCTTTCCTCAGCGCCGATAAGTACATCATCGGATATCATGATTTTGGAAATATGCTTGAAACCAATCGGAACTGTTACAAGCTCAATGTTATTTTTCTCGCAATAATTTCTTATTAATTCACTTGTGGAAAATCCTCTTACTACTTTTCCCCGCAACTTCTTCTTTTCATATAAATATTTCAGCAGCAATGCAAAAGTCTTCTGGGCATCAAGGAATTCCCCTTTCTCGTCAATGATTGCTATTCTGTCCGCATCACCGTCAGTGACTATTCCGATATCATAATCTCCGTTTTTAATATCATCGCTGATTTCAGACAGATTCTTCTGAACCGGCTCCGGAGCGCTCTTTCCGAATGAAGGATTTACTTCACCGTGCAGCTGTCTGATTTCTGCAAACTTATTAATAATGTTCTGTCCCGCACCGTACATAGCATCATAAATTACTTTTAATTTCGACTTTTTTATTTTATCAATATCAATCTTGCCTTTTAAATAATTCAAATAAAAACCCATCCCGTCGAAATATTCTATTTTACCTTCTTTTACTAATTCATCAACAGTTTTCTTTAATTCAACTTCTTTTATGCTCTTTAATTCATTCTCGATTTTTGCTATTTCATCAATATTCATCGAGCCGCCGAATTCATCCTTAAGCTTATATCCGTTATATACAGCCGGATTATGCGAAGCCGTTATCATTACTCCTAAAGCGCAATTTAAATCTCTCGATAAAAGTGAAATCGTTGGAGTTGTTACAAATGTGTTTGTGAGAAAAACTTTGATGCCCTGATTTGCAAGAACCGCAGCAGCTGTTTCGGCAAACTGACGTGACATGAATCTTGTATCATATCCGACTACAATGCCGTTCTTGATTTTAGGATGATCTTTAAAGACTATGGCAGTGGCGAGAGCAACTCTCTTTACATTTTCATAGGTATATGTATCTGCAATTACTCCTCTCCATCCGTCAGTTCCAAATTTAACAGGTTCTGTTTTATTGCTCATTAAATTGTTTTAAATTATAAAAAATCGTATAAATCTCTCTAAGCAATATCTCCTGTTTTATTTTCCAGAACCCAGTTTTTTACATAATTGATTGTTTCAAAGGTAGGTGTACCAGGTGTAAATAATTCTCCGATTCCCATTGTCATTAACTCCTTCTTGTCCTGTTCAGGAATTATCCCTCCGCCAAAAAGCAATACATCTTTCAGTCCTTTCTCGTCCATGAGCTTCCTCACCTTGGGAAATACTGTCATATGAGCCCCGCTTAATATGCTTATCCCGATTGCATCCACATCTTCCTGTAAAGCTGCCTCTACAATTGTTTCAGGAGTTTGACGTAATCCGGTATAAATTACTTCAATCCCCGAATCCCTGAATGCTGCGGCTATAACTTTTGCTCCCCTGTCGTGACCGTCTAAACCAACTTTCCCGATGAGAACTCTTATTTTTCTTTCTTTAGCTTTATTTTTTGACATATAATTTAACAAATTAACCCAAATACTATTTTACTTCAAGTGAATTTTGAGTTTAAATTGAACTTACCGTTTTGATAACCTCTTGGTCTCAAAGACTTAAAACAATTTAATAATTTAAATTTTCCATCTTGAGTCATGGCAGACCTCATTACTCGTTTTTAACAGACGGACTTGTCTCCAGGTTTTCAAGATTCCTGTGTGAATATCTCTGATAGAAGTAAACTGAAATGACTCCGACAATTACAGAAAACCATAGAGTTGCAACACGGATTATGAATGTCGAAGCAACGGATACATCCTTTGGGATTTTCAGCAATACCATCAACCCCGTCAATGAAGCCTCTGTTAATCCAAGTCCGCCCGGGAGCATAGCTATAGAACCGACAATTGTTGAAAACCCGTAAATGAAAACAGCGCTCAGTAAACTCACATCAATGTGAGATACTGATGAATAAACTCTGAGTATGGTGAAAAGACCAAGACATTCCAGAAACCATGCGACTACGCTCATAGAAGTTGCTATGATCAGTGGCTTAATTCTTACCAGTGTGTAAATACTTTCATAAGCTTCGTGAAATTTCTCCGCTATCTTATGAAAAATTTTTACTCTTTCAAGATATGAAATTAACAGAAGTGATGTTTTTCTTGAGCTGATTAATACTACACAACCTATGAAAAATAACCCTACTCCGATTACTATTCCCTGTCCGTAATTAAAAACATATGCTCCGGCAATACAGAGCAGCACAACAGAAATAAAATCCGTTAGTCTTTCTGCAATAATTATAGGCGCTGACTTACTGACCGGAGTGCCATTCTCTTCCCTTACAAGATATGATTTCAAAAGCTCACCCATCTTTCCCGGTGTTACGCTCATTACGAAAGTTGACATAAATATCATGAAGCTCACCTTTGTCTTCAGATCAATATTCAGAAGCTTTCTGTAATATTCCCATTTGAAAAATCTGATAATAAAATTTCCGTATGTCAGTAAAAGAATTAAAGGAAAGTAAACCCAGTTGAATTCCCCGAAAGTTTTTATGAGCTTGTCAAAGTCAGCATAAATACTGAACGCAAGAAACACTATCGCTCCTAAAGCGACGGATATTAGAATTTTCTTTTTGTATTTGGAAAACAAACCTATTCTGAAATATTCTTTAGATTTTTATAAAGTTTAACAAGCGGAAGCCCTACAATATTGTAATAATCTCCATCAATCTTTTCTATAAATAAACACCCGAAATCATCCTGTATCCCGTATGCTCCGGCTTTATCCAATGGTTTATGATTTTTCACATAATAATTTATCTCGTCATAACTTAATTTTCTGAAATAAACCGAAGTCTTTTCATAATCAAATATTTCTTTACCTGTTTTTGTGTTTATTAAATTTATCCCGGTATAAACAAAATGTTTTTTACCGCTCAGTCTCTTCAAAATCTTAAATGCGTCTTTTGCGTCCTTTGGCTTATTAATGATTTTATTCTCCAGAACAACAATCGTATCGGCTCCTATTACTATTTCCTTTGAATATTTAAGTGCAACTTTTCTTGATTTAATAATTGAATTATGACGAACCGATTTGACGGGATGATGATCCTCAGCCTCAAGTTCATCCGATTTACTGTCAACGGCTTTAAACTTCAGCCCGATCTGCTTCAGCAACTGAATCCTTCGAGGTGATTTAGAAGCAAGTATATACTTTTGCTTTAATACAGAAGCCAGATTCCCTTTACCCAAATTCGTTATTCGTTATTCGTTATTGGTAAATCGTCAATCGTCAATCGTTAATCGTTAATCGAAAAGGGCAATTATCAATTCGTAACTCATAATTCGTAATTCGTAATTGCAGAAACCGCATCTTCCTTCTTCACAATCATCCTCTCTCCCGTTTTTCTGATCTTAATTTCAACATTCCCATCTTTCATATTCTTTTCACCAACTATTAACTGCACCGGTATTCCGATAAGATCAGCGTCATTAAATTTTACTCCGGGTCTGACATCATCCCTGTCATCAAACAGCACTTCAATGTTTTTATTCAGCAGTTCCCGGTAAAATTCTTCTGCTATATTTTTTATATCTGCATTATTTTGATTCAATGAAATGAGCATGACTTTACACGGCGCAATCTCTCCTTTCCAGATGATTCCTTTATCATCATGACTCTGTTCGATAAACGCAGCAGTCGTCCGCTCTATACCTATGCCGTAACTTCCGAATATAATCGGATTCTCTTTTCCGTCAGCATCAAGAAACTTCGCTCCCAGCGCTTCCGAATACTTCGTCCCGAGTTTAAATATATGCCCTACTTCAATTGCCTTTGTAATTTTGAGTTTGCTCTTCTTATCCGAAGTCATCTCTCCTTCTTTTACTGTCCGCAGATCTCTGTATTCAATCCCCGGCACATCACGCTTCAGATCAATATTTTTAAAATGATAATCATTTTTGTTAGCTCCGCTGATGAGTTCATCTGCATCTTCAAGCAACAGATCGGCAATTATCTTGATTTTATTATTCAATCCGATCGGTCCTATTGAACCTGCATCAGCGCCTGTAATTTCAATTAGCTCTTCATTATGTGCCGGTCTGATATTAATTCCAAAGCAGCCCTGCAGTTTGGATTCGTTGACTTCATCATCACCGCAGAGCAGTACGAGTACATATTCGTTTCCTTCAATTTTCGGATTAACAAAGACACGCGATTTAGCCAAACGGCTCTTGTCTTTTGTTTTTACAAAATCAGCAAGCTCGTCTATGGTTTTTATATTCGGTGTATGAAATTCTTCATACTTTAGATCCGAGCCCTTTCTCTGAACTTTCTCTTTAAATGAAACGGCTACTTCTAAATTAGATGAATACTTTCCGTCTTCGCTGATAACAATGTCATCTTCACCAACTGTTGAGATTGCCATGAATTCTTCCGAATCACTTCCTCCCATTGCTCCACTGAAAGCGGATACTATGACAAAATTTAGACCGCATCTTGTAAAAATATTTCTGTAGGCATTATGCATTTTATCATAAGCAATATCCAACCCTTCCCACGTTGCATCGAGCGAGTATGCATCCTTCATTGTAAACTGTCTCGCTCTCAAAACACCTGCACGCGGACGTTCTTCATTCCTGAACTTTGACTGTATCTGATACCATATCTTAGGAAAGTCTTTGTATGAAATTAAATTTGATTTGGCTATTGAAGTGAATACTTCCTCGTGTGTCGGGCATAGAACAAGGTCTCTGTTCTTTATTCTGAACATGAGATCGCCGTAATCTTCGAGACGTCCAGTCTCAGCCCAGAGTTCGTTCGGCGCAAGTGCCGGCAAATAGAATTCATTTCCGCCAACTGCATTCATCTCCTCGCGGATTATGTTTTCTACTTTCCTGAAAACTTTTAATCCAAACGGAAGTGAAGAATACACTCCTGAAGTTACCTGTTTAATCATTCCTGACCTGAGCATTAATTTGTGCGATGCTACAACGGCATCTACCGGATCATCCTTAAGAGTAGGAAGGAAAAATTGTGAAAGTCTCATAAAATATGTAAGCTACAAAAATAAAAAAGACTGCCCTCTATTACAATTCTATTATGAATAAATTTTAAATGATTTCTGGCAATGCTGTCCAAGATATTTTAGAAAAGAAAGTGAAGTTAATAAATTTGAAATTTTTGGACAGATTTTTTCATGATCAAGAATCAATCCCCTAAGTTATAATTCTTTGAAATACATCAATCTTCCTTTTCTCAGTTCAGAGCGGAACGGCGAACCTTATTTTTTTAAAAACCTTAATAGAAAAAATCCGAAAATGCTATAACCTTATTACCTTATTCAATTTTCACTTTAGATAAGGTAATAAGGTTAAAATTGTTTGAGTTTTATCTATTAAGGTTAAAAAAATAAAAACAAGGTTTATTTTATTTTAACCTGCACATTAGAATTATATTTGGAAAATTTTTTAAACCGTTTTGGATAGAGTTGGATTTCAGGATTCTCATCAAACTCTGTCAAAACTTTGGTATCAATCCTAAAAAATATAGATATGAATTTTACAAGGATACTATTGCAAATTCAGATGCAATAATATTTTCATACCGGTTGATTTACTGACTAATAAGAAGTTTTAATGTGCAGACCATAAAATCTCATACAAGTCAATAACGTCAACAAACTAATCCCGTAGGGATTGAATGTGATCCGGCTTGTCAGTGACATTTCATCCCTACAGGATGTTTAATAAAAAATCTGATTTTGCAATCAATCATCCTACCGTTATGAAAGGACATATGTCCTTATTTTAAAAGAATCATTCGTTTTACTTCAGAAAAACTTTTTGTTTCTAATTTATAGAAATAGACTCCACTTGGATGTTCAGTCGCATTCCAATCAACCCGGTATGTTCCGGCGCTTTTCATTTCATTTACTAAAGTCGCAATCTCTTTTCCAAGTATATCGTAGACTTTTAATGAAACGTAATCTGAAACAGGTAATTCGTAATTTATCTTTGTATTTGGATTGAATGGGTTAGGATAGTTTTGCAAAAGTTTGAATTGTGACCGCATAACAGATGAAATAAAATCAATTTGTGTAAGACCCCCGGTTGTAGTTTTGAGAATGGTACCATTACCTCCGACTGTCCAGCATATATTGTTGCTTATGCAGTAAACTGAATTAAATCCATAATACGTCCCGCTTGTTTGGCTTATCCAGTTAGTTCCTCCGTTTGTTGTTTTGAGAATAGTGCCGGAATTCCCGGCTATCCAGCCGGTATTGCTATTGGTAAAATGAACTGATGTTAAGAAATTAGTCATTCCGATTGCCTGGCTTATCCAGTTACCTCCTCCGTTTGTTGTTTTGAGAAGAGTGCCTAAGTCTCCCACAGTCCATCCTGTATTGTTATCTATAAAATGGACTGATACTAAGCGACTGCTTGCTGCAATTATCTGACTAGTCCAGTTGGCTCCCGCGTTTGTTGTTTTGAGAACTGTGCCTGTACCTCCCACTGATCCTACTGTCCATCCTGTGTTATTATCTATAAATTGAACTGAATACAATCCAACTGATCCGAATGTCTGACTTGTCCAGTTAATTCCTCCGTTTGTAGTTTTTAGGACGAAACCAAGGGAATTAGGGAAATCACTGCCTACGCTCCACCCGGTATTGTTATTTACAAAATAAACTGATGATAAGATTGCTTGTGTTCCGCTTGTTTGAGTTGTCCAGGTAACTCCACCGTTTGTCGTTTTGAGAATGGTACCGGAATCTCCAGCTATCCAGCCGGTATTATTATTTGTAAAGTAAACAGATGCTAAGGTTGTACTTTTACCGCTTACCTGGTTTCTCCAGTTAGCTCCTGAGTCTGTTGTCTTAACAACGGTACCAATATCTCCTGCAGCCCATCCCGTATTATTATCTGTGAAATAAACTGATGTCAAATTTGCATTAGTTCCGCTGGACTGACTGTTCCAGTTGGATCCACCATCTGTTGTCTTCAGAATCGTGCCACCTTCACCTGCTATCCATCCCGAATTGTTATTTGTAAAATGCACAGAGTATAAGGTGTTATTCGTCCCGCTTGTTTTAAATGTCCAGTTTGTTCCCCCGTTTGTTGTTTTCCATATGATTCCGTCAAATCCAACTGTCCAGCCTGTATTGCTATCAACAAAGTCTACTGAAAGTAAAAATGGTGCAATTTCAATTGTCCAGTTATCTCCGCCGTTTGTAGTTTTGAGAATTACGCCATGGAAAAAAAGAAAATCACATCCTACGCTCCAACCTGTATTGTCATTTGCGAAATGAACTGAGAATAATGATGCATCTGTTCCACTTGTTTGACTTATCCAGTTAACTCCACCGTTTGTAGTTTTGAGAATGGTGCCTATATCTCCTGCCACCCATCCGTTATTGTTATCTGTGAAATAAACTGATGATAGAAAATTAATTGTTCCGCTTGTTTGAATAATCCAGCTGGCTCCTCCGTCTGTTGTTTTGAGAATGATGCCGTTACCTCCCACAGTCCATCCGGTATTATCATCTGTGAAATGAACTGATCCTAAACCCGCACTTATTCCACTTGCCTGGCCGGACCAGCTAAAGCCACTGTTTGTTGTTTTGAGAATGGTGCCGGAATCTCCCACAATCCATCCGGTATTATTATCGGTAAAACAAACTGACCATAAGTCAGCACTCGTTCCACTTGTTTGACGCATCCAGTTAGTCCCACCGTTTGTTGATTTAAGTATTGTGCCGAAAATTCCAACAGTCCATCCGGTATTATCATCTACAAACTGAACAGATAATAAACTATTTCCCTGAGGTATAGGATTCTGCCAGAACCAACCGGATTGAGCGGAAACAAGATTGAGATCAAATGTTAAAATCAGAATTGTAAATAGGGCTGCTTTCATGATTTTTTCCTCCATTTTAATTTAGATAATTACTCCGGTTTAAGATACATATAACCAAATGAAATAAAACTGAATATAAATATAATGTCTCACTAACCGCAATAATTCATCAGTTTGCCAAAACTCCTTTCCACACATTTAAAAAAATCTGAAATCATTTGAAATCTTAAGGTGTGAAAAGTTTACCCGCTTGTGTAAAAATAAAACTACCGTAACCCTCTATTGTTTTCCATAATTTTTTGGCAAAACCTTAAAATTATTTTAGAGACATCGGACTTTATTTAGCAGATTTTAACATTATCCGGGAAACTGAATTTCATTACAACTACAATATAGTTAAATTATAATACTTCAAAATTAAATCATAAAAAAATCATATTAATGGAAAGAGTGTATATTAACAAAATTCCTGATTTTGTTGACAAGGATGTCACGATAAAAGGATGGTTATACAATATTCGTTCGTCGGGGAAATTAATGTTCCCTGAACTCAGAGACGGGACAGGAATAATACAGGGTGTCGTAGTTAAGAGTGCTGTATCCGAAAAAGTATGGGAAGATTTTTCAAAACTGACACAGGAGTCATCAGTAATAGTAAAAGGAAAAGTTTCAAAGCATCCCAAAAAAGAAAATGTTTATGAACTTCAAATAAGTGATCTTAAAATAATAAGCATAGCCGAACCATATCCAATCACACCTAAAGAGCATGGCGTTGATTTTCTGATGGACAGGAGACATCTTTGGCTTCGCGCTCCGAGACAGGTTGCTATTTTGAAAATAAGGAATGAGATCATTCAGTCAATAAGAGACTATATGTATAATAACGGATTCATATTATTTGATACTCCGATCTTTACGCCGAATGCCTGCGAGGGAACTTCAACTTTGTTTGCGACCGATTATTTCGATTTGGGAAAAGCATATCTGGCACAGTCAGGACAGCTTTATGCAGAAGCCGGAGCAATGGCACTCGGAAAAGTATACACGCTTGGTCCTACTTTCAGAGCTGAGAATTCAATGACAAGAAGGCACATAACGGAATTCTGGATGATGGAGCCTGAAATGGCTTATTATGACATTGACGACAATATGGATCTGATTGAAGATTTTCTTGAATATGTAGTACAGAGAGTTTTGAAGAATTGCAAAACCGAATTGGAATTACTCGGAAGGGATATTTCTAAATTAGAAAAAGTTAAAAAACCATTTCCGAGACTAACCTATGAAGAGGCTATAGCAATTTTAAATAAGAAAGACATTCCATTGATCAGAAAAACTGATCACGGAGAAGAGCATATTCGTCCATTCCCTTTTGGAGAAGATTTCGGTGCTCCGCATGAAGAAGCAATTGTAGAAGACTATGACAAGCCTGTGATGGTTCACAGATGGCCTGCTGAGGCAAAAGCATTTTACATGAAGCGTGATCCTCAAAATCCGAAAATTGCACTTGGCGTTGACGTTCTCGCGCCGGAAGGATTCGGTGAAATAATAGGCGGATCTCAAAGAGAGGATAATTTTGATGAACTCGAGAGCAGGATAAAAGAGCACGAACTTCCACTGGAAGAATTTCAGTGGTATCTTGATCTAAGGAGATACGGAAGTGTTCCTCATTCCGGATTCGGGCTTGGTGTTGAAAGAATGGTAAGCTGGATATGCAATCTGGATAATATTCGTGAAGCAATTCCATTTGCACGAAGACCTAACAGGATCAGACCTTAAACAAATTGTTAATGCTGATTCTGTTGTATAAATTTTAATTCAGAGATAATGAAAACAATAATAATAGATTCAAACAATCTGATTCATAAGATTGAATATTTAAAGTCTTTGTTTGCGAAAGACAAAGAATCTGCACAGGTGTCATTAGTAGAAACAATTAAAGCCCGTTTAAATAAAAATGAGAAAGTAGTTTTTGTATTTGACGGATTCGGAAAGCCCGGAAGAAGTGATGTGATTTTTTCAAATGATAAATCCGCAGATGAAATCATCAGAAAGAAAATAGAGAATTTCAATTTTCACAGGAAATTGAAGATAGTAAGTTCGGATAGAGACATTACAGATTTTGCGAAGGTTTGCGGCTGTGAAGTTCAGAGCAGCGAAGCATTCTGGGATGAAATCAACAGAGAGAAATCCGTAACTGAAGGTAAGAACATTAATCAGTATTACATTTATGATAAACCTGAAAAGCCGGACAGATTGACGAAGAAGGAGCTGGACGAGTTCAGAAAATATTTTTCATAAGTAAGTTTTAAATAAAGCTTTTTAAAAATTCTAAATACTATTAATCTGTAATGAATCACAAAGACATAAACACACCTGACTTTAAAGACTATCTTGAACAGGATTCTTACATTCTACTGGATGTAAGAACTCCCGAAGAGTTTAAAACCGGAAGATTGAAAGGTGCTACTAATATAGATTTTTACAACGAATCATTTGAAGATGATATTGACAAACTGGATAAAAGAAAGAAATATCTTCTGTATTGCCGTTCGGGTAACAGAAGCAGGCAGACAATGTTTCTCATGAGAGATCTGGGCTTTGATGAAGTTTATAATCTGGAGGACGGAATTATTTCCTGGGACCGGCATGGATTCCATATTGAGAAATAATAAAAATAAATTCAAGTGACAGAGTATCAGCTCATTTAAAACATAATATTCCTTATGGTAAATAAATTCACAACCTTTTACAGGCACATTGTAGAACAGGAGCGTAAATATCCTGAAGCGACAGGACAGCTTTCCGATCTGCTTGCCGATATTGCACTGGCATGCAAGGTAATTTCACTCGAAGTCAACAGGGCAGGTCTGATAGATATACTTGGGTTTACCGGTGAAGAGAATGTGCAGGGTGAGCAGGTGAAAAAGCTGGATGTATTTGCGAATGATGTTCTTACTCATGTAATGAAGCAAGGCGGTCATATTTGTGCGGTGTGTTCGGAAGAGGAAGTCAGTTTCATTCCAATTGAAGATAGGTTTGCTCAGAACAAATTTGTAACGAATAAATATATCTGCCATTTTGATCCGCTTGACGGATCATCAAACATTGATGTAAACGTTTCCATAGGAACTATTTTTTCTGTTTATAAAAGAATTACCAAATCCGGACCCGGGGCTCTGGAGGATTGTCTGCAAATGGGAATGGAGCAGGTTGCAGCAGGTTACGTTATTTACGGCTCAAGCACAATTCTTGTTTATACAAACGGTGAAGGTGTGCACGGATTTACACTTGATCCTTCGGTCGGAGAGTTCTTGCTTTCAAATGAAAATATAAAAATTCCTAAAAGAGCCAGGACATATTCGGTAAATGAAGGCAACTACGGCAAATGGAGTCCGGGAATGAAAAATTATATTTCATATTTGAAAGAAATAGATGCAGGGACAAACAGACCATATTCATCAAGATACATCGGTTCTCTCGTTGCGGATTTTCACAGAAACCTTCTTTACGGCGGCATCTTTATGTATCCTGCCGACAGCAAGAACAAAAACGGAAAGCTCCGTTTAATGTATGAAGCAAATCCACTTAGCTTTATAGTTGAACAGGCGGGCGGAAGAAGCAGTGACGGCGAAAAAAGAATTTTAGAAATTGAACCTAAAAGCCTGCATCAAAGAACTCCTTTGTTTATAGGCAGTCAGGAAGATGTATTAATGATTGAGAAATATCTTAGCCAGGACAGTTTGGGAAAGCCGGAGAACGATACAAAAAAGAAAGTAAAGTCATTTTAACAAATATCTATTCCGGCTCGCTCATTAAACTAGTTTTTCTTAGTTCCTGTAAATTTGAATCATCAACTTCTATTTCTACAAAAACAGAGTTGTCATATCTTTCCAGTTTTATTTTGTTAAGCACTTTTAAGGAAAGTGCATCCGGTTTGCCGGAAGAGCTTAACCTCGCAACAGTCAGTAAGCCGCTTAATATGCTTCTTAAATATTTCGAAGACTCTTCATTTATACATTCACCTTGAACCAGGATTTTCAAATCTTTATCCATCTTCGCTGAAAATGAAACAGAGTTCATTCTTTTATAAAGATTTTCCACGCCGGGCTTTTCCTGAATCAAAGCCGTATCATTTGGAGGATTCGGTACGGTACTGTTTACAGTGTCTGTTTCAGGCATCTTAGTTTCGGAAGTATTTTCAATAAAATTAAGAAAAATTCCTTTGATGAAAGCCTTTTCAGTTGTAATCATCCAGAGGTCTTCTTTATAGATTATATTGTTTATTGCATCATAAACATTCTTGTTCTGAAGAACTCCTGATACAGATGTATCCTTTGTTTGCATCATGATATCGATCTGTTTCAGGTAGTTGCTGGCGCAAATAGTAAAGTCATCCCTGAAATAAAAATACAATCCGTTATCATTCTTGATATAAATGTTTTTCCCTTCTGCATTTTTTGTAATTGAGAAAATGCTGTCAGTTAGCATAAAATCATCGAGTTTCTTTCTGTCAAAAATTCCTTTTAGTACGATTGCATTTTCACCGAACCATGAGTTAGAATAAAACAATTCATCTATGCCGTCTGATATTGAAGAGCCGGTTGCAAGCTTGAATGTATTGAGAAGACTCCCGAATGTCTTTTCTGCATTCAGGAGTGAATCGGAAATATTTTTTTTCCAGAATTCCGTATGCCGCATGTTTTTAAAATTCAGATACATGACAAACTGAGGATCTTCCTGAAGCAGGATCAGTGCAGACTTTACGGAAAGAGGAAGCGGTTCAGGCTCAGGTTTTACATTACATCCGGCGATGAATAAAATAACAGAAAAAAAAACGACAATGTTAAGTCTTACATTCATCAGTCCCCCGCAAGTTTATTAATAGTCTTTTCTGGAAAAATAGTAAACAGAAAGTGAAAGCATTACAAGAAAAAAAATTCCGGATGAAACCGCCGGTATCCATGACTGAATCTGGATTCCTTCAATCATTGCGATGCAGGATTCCCTCAGATCCCATGGTTTAGGAAAGATGTAGTATAGAAAATTAAAAATAAACTGTATGGAATCACTTTTCACAAAGCTGAATACCATACTTTCTCTGACTGAAAGCAATGCAGTAAGAGGAAACAGCACAAACAATGTAATCAGCAGACTCATTACTGTGCTTTGTGTAATAAGCCCTATAAGCAGTTCCAATGAATACAGTATCGCAAAAATATACGTGAGCCAGAGTATCGAAGATAAAAAGGGGAAATACCAGATGTTTGATTTTACGGAAATGATTATCCAGATTATCAGTATCAGAAAGGCGATGATCAGAAATGACAGCAGTACAATTGAAAGAAATTTTGATAGAATCAGCTTTGTCCTTGAGACAGGTTTTGACAAAATAAGATCTATTGTTCCTTTCTCAAGCATGGAAGGAATGAAAGAAGCACTCATTACAATCAAAAGACAGAATATAACAATGAATGAAAGCTGATTAATAAGCGTAGTCTCAAATCTTATGATTACATCCCTGTAGTCATTCTCTCCCGACATCATAAACATTTCCTTCATGCCCTCGACTGAATCAAGATTAATAAACACCAGCATCAGCACAACGATCAGTGTAATGAAGAAAAAAATAAAAAGTATGATCTTTTTTTCAAATGCTTCTTTTATTGTGCTGAACAATAACGTTAAAAAAATCATTGTTAGTTCCTGCTTCCTATTAGATTTATGAACATATCCTCCAGCGTATTCTTTTCACGAGTGATGCCGAGAATCATAATATTATTTTGTCTGAGAAAATCAATAAGCTTATTAAGTTCATCGATATTGTCCGAATTGAAGTAAAATTCATTTTTACTTTTAATCGTAGACTTAAAGCCCGTCAGAAGTTTGTTGATAATTGTCTCATCAAGCTCTGTTGTGCTGAAAATATAGCTGCCCGTTATTGAAGTAATTTCATCGACGCGGCCTGATTTTACAAGGACACCCTTGTTAAGAATAGCAACTCTGTCACAAACCAATTCCACTTCGCTTAGCAAATGTGAATTTAAAAAAATTGTTTTCCCCTGATGCTTCAGATTGTTCAGGACATCCCTGATTTCTTTTCTTCCGATAGGATCCACGCCGTCCGTAGGTTCATCCAGAAACACAAGTTCCGGATTGTTCAGCATTGATTGTGCGAGACCGAGGCGCTGCAGCATGCCCTTGGAATACTTTTTGATTTTTGTTTTTTTCCATTTCTCCATATCTACAAGCTTAAGGTATTCATCGGATTTCTTCTTAACTTCAGCATTACTCAACCCGCTCAGTTTTCCAAAGAAATGCAGAACCTGCTCACCGGTAAGATAGTTCGGAAATTTGTGGCTT
This sequence comes from uncultured Ignavibacteriaceae bacterium, assembly GCA_964399995.1. GTDB lineage: Bacteria > Bacteroidota > Ignavibacteria > Tepidaquicellales > Tepidaquicellaceae > JAGPCH01. The sequence goes on along the minus strand of CAYNTN010000029.1, from coordinate 20,254 downwards.
TCCGGTAAGTAACCTATTTTGGTTTTATAAGAATGATTCGCTGTATCTTTCTCGAAAATTTTGATTTCACCGCTTGTCGGAAAAGTAATTCCCAGTAATATTTTTATGAGGGTTGTTTTTCCTGCACCGTTAGGACCAAGCAAACCGAATATTTCGCCGCTTTGTACTTCAAAAGTGAAATTACTAAGTGCAAGGATTTTTTCCTTAGAGAAACTTTTTGCGGGATATTCTTTGGTTAAATTTTTGGTGGTTATTATATTCATTTAATTATAAATTTCATATTGACGGATTTACTCTCGGATCATTCTTCATTGCATTAATAACATTACCGAGATGTTCATCCAGTTCCATCCCTATCTCTGCAGCACCATTAACAATATCTTCCCTGCTGACATTCTTGGCGAAAGCTTTATCTTTCATTTTTTTCTTTATTCCCCTTGCATCAACTTCATTTAATCCTCCCGGCTTCATATAAGAATATGCTGTAATAAAGCCGGTAATTTCATCACAGGCAAATAAATATTTAGCTAATGTTGACTCTCTCGGAACATTAGTCCTGTCGGGATAAGCATGACCAAGTATTGCATCAATGATATCTTTTTCAAAACCCGCGTCTTCAAGGATGGGCAGCGCCGTGTTAGGATGAGTATCAGGATACATTTCCCAGTCAAGATCATGTAGCAGCCCTGCAGCTGCCCAATGTTCTTCATTTTCATTCAGTTTTCTTGCATAAAATCTCATGACAGCTTCGACTGCATAACAATGTTTTCTTAAATTATCGTTTTTTATGTATTGGTGAAGTAAGCTTTCCGAAGTGCTGTAATCAGGCATTTAAAGATTTAGTTTGAGTAAATATAACAAAGTTATTTCTGACAATATATTAAAAAATTATTTTTACTACGGCTGAATTATGACTTCATTTGAGAGTTCATCGGTATCTCCTCCCTTAACAGGGAATTCATGTATCAGTGTTTCGCTGATACTTTGAATACCGGATAAAATTCCCTCAAGATAATTTTCTTTAGAAAATCTGTCCATTAAATGCTGAGAAATAGCATTCCATTGTTCGTGGGAAATTTTACTGTTAATCCCTTCATCTGCAATTATTTCAAACTTATGCTCATCAAAAATCATAAAAAACAATACACCCGTGCGGTCAATTGTTTCGTGCATTTTCAGCTTCATGAATTCTTTTATAGCAGTTTCCCTCGGAGTATTCTTTTTTTCAAAGTATCCTCTCTTCTTTTTAATGCAAACCCTGATCTCACCCGAAGTCTTTTTTTCAATTTCACCGATGGCTTTTGCAATTTTATCCAGATCATCATCCGATAAATATTCCGAGATAAAATTTTTCTTAAGCATTTTTCTGTATTAAATATTGAATATTGAGTATTAAGTATTGAGTATTAATTTACAATTTAAGTTTGAGATTGGACTTTAACATTTAACATTTAACATTTAACATTTATAATTTGTAATTGATAATTGATCTCACCAACTTCCGCTGGCACCTCCTCCTCCAAACGATCCTCCTCCTCCTGAAAATCCACCGCTTCCAAAACCACCGCTGCTGCCGCTGCTTCCACTTCCGAATCCACCGCCGCCCCACCATCCGCTGTTGTTCCATCCCTTCTTGCCTGCATATATATTTCTTCCTGCTCCGAAAATACTCTTTATAAATGAAATAAATATGAAAAAGAATATGAATCCGAAAATTACAACGATAAATACAGGAACTCCAAAACAGCATCCTAAATTCTTATTGCCCGAAGAATCATTCTCATCAGCCGTGTATTCTCCTTTAATCGTTGAGATAATTGCATCTACACCTTTATTAATTCCTTCATTGTAATTTCCCGATTTAAAGTAAGGGGTGATTTCATTTCTGATAATGCTCGAACTCTTTGCATCGGTCAAAATTCCTTCTAAGCCGTATCCTACTTCTATTCTAATCTTTCTGTCATTCTTAACGATAAGCATCAGTACACCATTATTCTTATCCTTCTTCCCGATCTTATTTTTCTCGGCTAATCTGATTGAGAGATCTTCGAGAGATTCTCCGTCGAGGTCCGGGATCATATACACGATTATCTGATTGGAAGATGTCTTATCTTCATTCCTTAACTTTTCATTGAGTGAACTTAGCTGAGCAGAAGTAAGTGTATTTGTTTCATCTACTGCATACTGTCTGAATTGTGTTGGATTTTCCGAAAGAGGTCTCTTCTCAGAATTTTGACAAAAAGAATTCTCAACTGAAACTATGCTCAGCAGAATTAATAAACAAACGGCACAAATTTTAGCAGTAGTTTTCTCTGTCAATTTAATTGTTATGAATTCCGAAAAAATAAAAAAAGCGATCTGAAAAATTTCAAACCGCTTTATCTAAGTTCAATTTAAAACTTCTCAGCCGCCGGCATTTTTTACAATTTCTTTGTCAGCATCTTCCATCTTCAAAAAACTGTATCTCTTTTCAATTGCAGCCCTGTTAATTTCATCTAACATATCCACCATTGTACTGTACTTCATTTTCCTGTCAAATTTTAATAATATAATCAGTTTGGGATTTGATCTGTAGTAAGCTTCAATCTTGTCTTTCATATCATTGAAAGAAACTTTTTCAGGTGTATCCTCAGTACCGTCTGATTTACCTTTGGAAAAATATGCATTTCCCTGATCTGAGACTCTGACATATAAAACATCACCCATATCAACCTTTACTTTATCTTCCTCTTCTCCTTTAGGAAGATTGATCTGCATAATCTGCGGTTGATTCAGTGTGGTTGTGAGAATAAAAAATGTAAGCAATAACATTATAACGTCGACCATAGGAGTCATGTCAATGCGGACACCTACTTTTTTTCCTTTTTTATATTTTTTTTGTTTCCGCCCCGAACTCGGTTCCGGGGTATCAAATCCGCCACCTGCCATAATTTATTTCCTTTTCGAATTAAATTTAAAAATTTTTTTTACTCAGGGGAGCTGTGCTTAACATCTGTAACCAATGCAAATCTTGTGTTCTTAGTTGCCTTAAAAGTATCCATAATGTCTTCCACTACTCCATAATCTGTTTGTGTATCCCCTTTTAACACAATTCTGAAATCAGATTTTCCGCCGGTAGAATTTTTTAATGCCAGTCTTAAATCTGTTAAGGTTTTTTCAAATTGCGCACGGTTTAGTATTGTTACTTTTCTCGTAAATTTCTTGCCATTAACCATTCCTCCGGTGAGCTCGTATTCGCTTTTTGAGGTACTATCAGGGTGATAAAGCCCGACACCAAATGCATCTCCGAAGACCTGTTCTCTGACTTTATAATTATCAACATCAAGGAAAACGTCCCCTGCCGGTGTCAATGTCAGGGTCATGATGTCTTTTTCAGGCAATTTTGTTGTATCGGTTACAACAGACTCGGGGAGCTTAATTTCAATTGCTTCGGTTGATTCGGCTTTAAATGTAGCAACGAGCATGAAGAATGTTAACAGAAGCATTATAACATCAACAAGCGGTGTCATGTCAATATTTACACCGGGCTTCTTTATAGATCTTGCTTTCTTCATAATGTGATTCTGAAATTAAAAATTAATTAAATACATTTCTTAAGCAGTCTTCTTCGTACCTTTTATGGATAATATCTGCAGCATATTATAAGTAGCTTCGTCAATCATGTAAGTAATATTACCGACTTTTGTAACAAAGTAATTATAAGAAATTGTTCCTACAATAGCTCCGAATAATCCGCCGGCTGTATTTATCAGAGCTTCTGAAATACCTGCTGACAATTCCGCGGCATTAGGAGTACCGGCAGTTGCTAATGCCTGGAATGCACGAATCATCCCGACTACCGTTCCGAAAAGTCCTATCAACACGGAAACAGAAGCTATCGTTGACAACACTACAAGATTTTTTTCAAGAAGCGGTACTTCAAGCATCATTGCTTCCTCAATAGCAGATTGTACTTCCTGTAATTTTTGATCTGCTTCGAGTTTATTGTCTGAGGCAAGGACCTGGTATCTGTCCAGTCCCTGCCTGATTATATTAGCAATGGAGCCCCGCTGTTTATCGCACTCGGCTAAAGCTTCATCTATATTTCCGTCAAGAAGTGAATTCTGAACTTTCTTTAAAAATGGCTCTATAGGACCTCTTCCTTTTGCCTTAGAAAGTGAAAGTTGTCTTTCTATTGTAAAAGTAATAACCATAATACTTAAAGCCATCAGTGCTATTACGATCGGACCGCCAAGATAAACAGCACCCATCATATTAGCCGGTACTAGTTTTTCAGGTGTTTTGAAATTAGCTACATTACCGAAAACGCTATAATAAATAACCGCAGATACAACAATAGCTACTACGATTACAACAGTCATGAAAACTGATTGTTTCATTAATTTTTAACCTCCATTAACCCTGATAGAGTTATATTTTATATAGTTTATAAATTATTTTTTAATAAATGTTTATTCAAAACTATTGATTGCTTCTTCCTGAGTGGGGTAAGAATCAAATATTAATGCTAATTTTGTAATGACAAACAAATTTTCAAGATTCTTATTGAGCTGGCAAAGCTTGATCTTGCCTTCCCGCTTGGAATAGTTTGCATGTGCGGATATTAATACGCCGAGGGCTGTGCTGTTTAGATATAAAACATCACCTAAATCTATTATTAATTTTTTGTTGGTGAGTTCTGCATATTTTTTTATTGAGTCCCTTAGTTCGTCTGTTTCATCTCCACCTACAAAGTTGCCTTTAGGTTGAAGTATTACAATTCCTTTATCGGTTAGTTCTGTTACCTTAATTGATGCCATGTTGTAAAAATTTGATTAACAAAATATACGTTTATTTTCAAAATTGCAATTAATTTATTACTTGTTAATTTTTGAAATATATCGTGAATGGGTTTATCCGATTTCAGCTAAAATATTCTTGTTTATAGCTTCAATGTCACCTGCTCCTTCAATTTCAATTTCTAATCCGAGTTTCTTATAATAATCTTTAACCGGGGATGTTGCTTCTGAATATACCTTTAACCTGTTCATAATGGTTTCTCTGGTATCATCACTCCTTCCTCTTTTTAAAAGCCGTTTTATAATTTCATTTTCATCTGCATTTAAAAAAATAACTTTAACCCTGTCAAATTTTAAATCCCTGAAGATTCCGGATAATGCTTTTGCCTGTTCCAATGTCCGAGGGAATCCGTCAAGTATAAAACCATTTTTCGTAATTTTTTCGAGGGTTTCCTTTACTATTCCGTTCATTATTTCATCGGGAACAAGATTTCCCTGATCCATTATTTCTTTTGCTTTCTTACCAAGATCAGTGCCTTCAGTTACTGCCTGCCTTAATATTGCTCCTGTAGAAACGTGGGAAAGGTTGAGATTCTTTGCAATAAGCTCAGCCTGTGTCCCCTTGCCTACTCCCGGAGGTCCGAAAATTATTAATTGATACATTTGATGATAATAAATTTTGGAATTCAGATTTCGATTTCATTACTTAATTGAACATTGCACATTGTACATTGGTCATTGTACATTGTTAACTGCCAGTTGTCCGCATGCTGCATTTATGTCAACACCGCTGCTTGAACGCAAATTAACAACCACTTTGCGGTTTTTTAGTTTGGCAATAAAATCAAATAATTTTTGATTTGAAAGTAATTTATTAAGGTCTTTTTTTATATTGAAAATATCCAAAGGCTTTTTTAATTCAAAATCAATCGGGTGAAAAGGGATTATGTTCAGATTTGACGGAACCATCTTTAATATTTTCTCTAGTCTTCTGATATCGTTTTCGGTATCGTTCAATCCCTCAAAATAAATGTATTCATATGTTATTTTATTCTTTGTCTTCTGATAAAAATAACTCAGCTCCTTATAGATATCTGCCAATTTGTTTTTTACCGAAGTCGGAATAATTGATTCTCTCAACCCGTTATCTGTAGAATGAAGTGATAAGGCAAGCTTTACATTCTTAATGGATTTATTTTCTTCATTGATAAGATCATTTGCAAACTTAATTATCTTTCCTTTAAATCCAACAGTCGAAACAGTAATTCTCTTTGACGGTAATGCAAGTCCGTCTGTATGAGTTATCATTTTCAGCGACTCTAACATGTTATCATAATTCAAAAACGGTTCCCCCATTCCCATGTAAACGATATTCGTCGGTGTGATACCTGTCTGTCTTTTGACTTCGTATATCTGTGAAACTATTTCACTCACTTCGAGATTTTTTCTGAATCCCATTTTACCTGTCGCACAGAATTCACATCCTACATTGCATCCGACCTGTGTCGAGACACAAACCGTGTGTCTTTCATTTTCTGAAATTAAAACGGTTTCAACGAATTGCCTTCCTTTATCAGAAGGGACTTCAAAAAGAAACTTTTTTGTGTTTGTCTTTTCAGAACCGGTAACCTTTACGGTCGTAATCGGATTAATAGTAAAAATTTCATCCAGCTTCTTCTTAAGTTCTGAAGGAATTGATCTGATCAATTCAATGGATGGAACATTCTGTTTGTGAATGGAAATGAAAACCTGCTTTGCCCTGAACTTAGGTTCGCCGAGTTCTGTAATGACTTCCTCGAGTTGCTTCATCGTCAGGTTCAAAATATTTCTTCGTGACTTTTTCAATGGGGACACTAATAAGGATTAGATAATACAGCTCTATCAACTGTATTTCAACATAGCAAAAAAAATGAAAAGTTTTGATTTAAAAGAAGCTGGTTAAAATTTAACTAAATTTAACACAGTCGTAGCACAGGTTATCAGCCTGTGCTACGACTAAACGTTATTTTATCCACAGGCTGAAGCCTGTGCTACGATTGAACGTCATTTTATCCACAGGCTGATAGCCTGTGCTGCGATTGAACGTTATTTTATCCACAGGCTGAAGCCTGTGCTACGGCTAAACGTTATTTTATCCACAGGCTGAAGCCTGTGCTACGACTAAACGTTATTTTATCCACAGGCTGATAGCCTGTGCTACGATTGAACGTTATTTTATCCGATGAGGAATTAACAAGAGTTGTTTTCAAAAGTCAATATGGAGTTTTATACGAAGTAAAGGAATGTGTAGTGGAAATACAACTCATCTGGGATACTATTTCCAAAACAGAGATGAAGAAAATTGAAACTCTTTATGGAAAGCCGTCAGATTATGATGAAAAGTCTTTCAAAGATATGAGTGACTGGATTAACAAATGAAAATTTATTTCAGTAAAAGTTCTGTAAAGTCTTCAGGATTTCTTCTTGTATTGGAGCATAAAGCGGTGAATTTTTTGAAATGTAATTCGAGATGTCTTCGAGATTTTCGACGGACTTCATAGAACATATTATCTTTTCTACTTTAGCCACTTCTCAAATCTCTTCTTTACATCTTCGTGACTCAAATATTCTCCTTTTTCTAATTGTTCAATTCCCTCCTCAACCTGCTTTTTAAAATAAATCTCTGCAATAATATCTTCATAGTTTGTATCCTCCGATAATTTATCGAGCAGGTCAATTACAGATTCTTTAACTTTATTACTATCCATATTAGTTTTTAGTAATAATAATAATTCTTAATCCCGGATTGTTCATTAGAAGTTGAGGCTTTGTAAAGCATTAGTTGTTTTTGAGACAGACCCTTTACAATTATATATTGCGAATTGAGCAGTTTGGAAAATCATGAAGGGATGAAATGATTATAGTCAAATTCATCGTCAAACCCCGAAGGGGTGATATTATTCCAACCGTCAATTTTGTATTTCAGATGGTTTTAACAATGTCATCCCTTCGGGATTAAAAAATTAGCTCTGTCATTTTTCTATAAAAATTTCATCCCTTCGGGATTGATTAACATCCCACAATTCATTGTAAACTTTGCTTACTTAAAATAATTACTATTCAAAAATTTTGTGAAAGTCTAACATTTAATAAAATCAATTACTTATTAAACCCAATCTCTGTTGGTGTTCAATAGAAAAGTTTTCTATTGAACAATCTGGGTTAATTAAATTTGAAAAGCATTAAAAATCATTCTTGTTATATTGGGTAAGTTGCACTCTCTGTTGTTAGTGACCAAAAAAGTTTGTATTGAATTGTGTGACTTATTCCAAATGTCTTCTGCTAACTTTTTTCGGGATATCGACGAAGGCTGGAAAAAAGTCAATTCTATATTTGAAAGTGGTTAGTGGTTGTAGTGTTCATATCCCAATACTTTTGACGGGAATCCAGTCATGTCGCCTTCAAAAGCAAAGTTTTATCTATCTTATTGATTAGAATTCAAATTGTAAAACATACAATTCATAGGAATACTGCCTGTGCACTATTTAGAATTTTTTGTGATTGGATTCCCGCTAAAAGCATAAAGGAATGACAACTATGAATAGCAAACTTAAACGTCTTGGAAGGATGTGGTTTTTTTGTAGATCACTTCGCAAATTATGCGTTTTAAAATATTAGATTTCAAAGAAAAGATTTTGGAAGCATAAAACCTATCAGGCTTATAAGAAGCAGACATATGATTTGCAGTAATTCCCATAAACACTTTTTTTGTTATCCTTGATAAATATAATCATTAAATCTATTTTGCTCTAAATTTTTATAATTGACTTTAGAATCAGATCAGCGGGAATTTGACAGGATTACAAGCAGAGGCATTATATTAGGAATCGTTTGGATTCTCGGAGCCGGTTCTGTAATATCATTAGTGTCAGCATACCAGGCAAATAAATTGCTTAAAAATTCAGGTTATGAGATTGAAGGAAAAAATAAAATCAGGCTTTGCACTTTTATAGGAATCGCCGGACTGCTGGTCTGGGCAATTGCAATAACAATAATAATTTTATTCAAAAAAAATTAGCATTAATAAATGGAGTATAAGGATTATTATAAAGTACTTGGAGTAGATAAAAAAGCTTCACAGGATGAGATAAAAAAAGCTTACAGAAAACTTGCCGTCAAATATCATCCGGATAAGAATAAGGGAAAGAAGGATGCCGAAGAAAAATTTAAAGAGATAAACGAAGCGAATGAAGTATTAGGCGATAAGGAGAAAAGAAAAAAGTACGATGAACTCGGAGAGAACTGGAAATACTATCAGCAGTCAGGCGGCGATCAGGGAGGTGCTCAGGATTTTGACTGGTCAAGATATGCAAATCAGGGGGGAGGTCAAACCCGTTATACATATGAAGGTGACATGGGTGACTTCGGAGGATCAGGAGGGTTTTCAGATTTTTTTGAAACATTGTTCGGACAGGGATTCGGCGGTACACAGACAAGAAGCAGGCAGGGTGCAAGAAAGGCTAAGCTCAAAGGTGAAGACATCAGCGCCGAGATGAGCATCACACTCGAAGATGCATATATAGGAGCAGAAAAAATATTTGACCTCGATGGACAATCAATAAAGCTGAAAATAAAGCCTGGGATCGCCGACGGTCAGACTCTCAAGCTTGGAGGAAAAGGGAATCCGGGATATAACGGCGGAAGTTCCGGTGATCTGCTTCTTAGAATTCATGTGCTGAAAGATCCTGTTTATGAACGAAGGGGCGATGACCTTTATACAGACCTCAGAGTGAATCTTTACTCGGCTGTTCTCGGAGGCAAAGCTTCTTTAAACACTTTCAAAGGCACAATTAATATTAATATACCTAAAGAATCACAGAACGGAAAAGTGCTCAGACTTCAGGGTTTGGGTATGCCGAAATACGGAAAGGCAAATATTTTCGGAGATATGTATGTAAAGCTTGTTGTAGAAATTCCGACCAATCTTTCGGAGAAGGAGCTGAGGCTGTTTAAGGAATTGTCGGAGATGAGGGGGTAGACGTTAGTTGTTAGTTGCGGGTTACTATTTATTAGTAGTTCAGAGTTCAAAGAAAACTTATCCGGTTAATTGAGCGTTAGACATTTATTATCTTTATAAAGATAAGCATTCGTTTTATAAAATGTCTTTATAAAGTAATAAGGTTAAAATAGTTTGAGTTTTATCTATTAAGGTTAAAAAAATAAAATAAGGTTTATTTTGTTTTGACATGTACATTAGAATTAAACTTGGATAATTTTTTAAAACATTTTGGACAGATTTGCCGGATCCTGATTTTCTTCTAAAATTGCACATTGTAATCGCTTAATTATATTAGTATTTTTACATCCACCCAAATCTGAATAATAAAATATTGTTATCTCAGTTAACGTTCTTTCCCCTCTGACTTTAAGTATATTACTTTTTCTTTCAACTTATGGCTTGAATTGGGAAAATTTTTAAAAATTTTTCTTTAACTAAATATATTATGCAATTATGAAAAAACTTTGTACGACTTTTGTATTAATTAATTTTTGGGTTATTGCTTTTCAATTGATTCCTGCTAATGACTTAAGTGCATCCGGAATTGATCCGACTTTTAACCTGACTGCAAAAAACATTACACATTATCCTCAGGCAAACGGGCAGGACAGCATTCTGACGTTTGAATTGTATCTTCAGCAGACAAATCAGGGACAGCCGGGTGTAAATGAATTTGAGTACTGCGCCGGGCAGTTTACTTTCAGATATAATACTGCAATTCATTCTCCGGGCGGAAATTTGAGACTTGGAATTGTAGCTGCTGGAAGCGCGTTACCTCCTGCTTTAAGACCTCCGAGTTTTCAGGTCGATTCAGTTTCAGGATTTCTTAAAGCCAGCGGAAATCTCCCGAACTCACTGGAAAACTTTTTTATAAGCGGAACTTATCCGGGAACAAGAATTCTTACGTTCAGAGTAATCACCAATAAGAAGCAGTTTAACCCTGCACCATTGAATTTACAATTTAAGCTTGGTCCTTCTCCCAATACTTTTTTGGCTTATTTCCTTCCTTATCCTGATACCGTGGACAGTGAACAATTTCCGGCTCAGTTTGCTGTGGCTTTAATGGATACGCTCATTAATAATTACAGTGTTGAAGACACAAGTTCAGGTACCATTGGAGATATTGTATTGATTTTTCCATCTTATAATTCTTTAACTTTAAAAAAGCATATTGACTTTGTATGGCATCAGAGAGACAGTGTTGAATCCTATAAGCTGGAAATTTCAGATGATGTAGTTTTCAATAACATAGTATATGCAGACTCAGCAATTACCGATACCATGAAAACGGTTAGCAGCCTTATTCCGAATAAACTTTATTACTGGAGAGTTTGGGGAAAGAAAAACTCTAACTATACATCTGTTTCTGCGACCTGGCTTTTCAATACAGGCTCGATTCAGACTTCATTAAATTTTCCGGGAAATAATTACCTGTACGCAGCTCCGCCTGTTACATTTTCATGGTTTAATACAGGCATCGTAACTTTATTAAAACCACTGATCCTTCAATCAAAGGCTTATGAGAATATTATTTTTTCCGAATTCAGTAATACGGGAAAGATTTCCAATACAGAAGATCCAGCGGATTTTAATATTGAACACATTAATCATGATTTCCCTGCAGACACAAAATACACTTTGGAAGTTGCCAATGATCAGAACTTTACTTCAATTGTATACAGGGATTCCTTAATTACTGATACTTTTAAGACAGTGGCTAATCTTAATCACGGCAGTGAATATTACTGGAGAGTAATTCCTGAGAACGATTCAATCTTCGTAACTGCATCCGAAACAAGACAGTTTTCTACTTATTCAGGACCGGTTACATTAGTCTATCCGCCGAATAATTCAATTAACATTCCCGTATCTTTAAACTTTTCCTGGAATGAAGTCAGCTCTGCATTAAATTATCGCTTTGAACTTTCAGCCGACTCACTTTTTAATAATCTCATAATAAATGATACCGCAGTTGCTGATACATTCAGAAATGTAAGCGGGCTCAGTCCTAATTCCTTTTACTTCTGGCGGGTTAAATCAAACAATTCAATAGGAAGCAATATTTCACCTGCATGGAAATTTACAACAATTCGTTCCGACAGTCTTCCGACATTCAATATGACTGTCAAGAATATCATGAAGCGGCCGAATATTTCTTATGGGCAGGACAGCATACTCTCTTTTGAGGTTTGGATGCAGCAAACCAATCAGGGGCAACCGGGTATTCATGACCTGGAATATGCAGCTGCTCAATTTACATTCAGATACAATAAAACAATCCAAAGACCCGGAGAAAACCTTGCATTTGGCATTATTCCGTCTGAGAGTGAATTACCGCCTTCACTAAGACCCCAATCATATCAGGTGGACTCTTTGGAAGGATATCTCAAAGCCAGCAGTAATTTGCCGCAGTCATTAGCCAATTTTTTCATCAGCGGAACATTTCCGGGAACAAAAATACTGACATTCAGGCTTGTTACAAGCAGGCAAACTTTTTCTCCGGCACCTTTGAACTTAAGCTTTAAATTGGGAGCTTCACCTAATACTTTCGCGGCATATTTTGTACCATATCCTCCCGGAACTGATACTACACAAACACCAAGCCAGGTTGCAATTGCTTTACTGGATACGGTTGTTAATCATTACAGTGTTGAAGATTCAGGCTCTGTTCCAGAAGGAGATATTGTACTCGCTTTTCCGGAATACAATTCATTAACTGTAAAAAAACATGTTGACTTTGTATGGTATCCAAGAGACAGTGTGGAATCATATAAACTGGAAATTTCAAATGATAACTCTTTCAATAATATAGTATTTGCAGATTCGGCAATTACAGATACGGTTAAAACAGTGAGCACATTAAGTGCGAATGAAGTCTATTACTGGCGTGTAACCGGTAAGAAAAACTCAGCTTACTTTACAACTTCTGCAACCTGGGTTTTCAATACAGCATCAATACAGCCGTTACTTGCTTATCCCGGTGCGAATTATTTATATGCTGCTCCTCCAGTCACATTTACATGGCTTAATACAGGAAATGTACCTTCTTTAAAACCTATTGCCGTTGAACGCGGGGAATACAATAATTTATTGTTTTCCGGATTTGACAATGCCGGCACTGCACACATTTCTAATGGTGAAATTGAATACAGCAGTCATGATTTTCCTGCAGGTACATTATATACACTTGAAGTTGCAAATGACCAGAACTTTACTTCAATTGTTTTCAGAGATTCTTTAGTAACGGATACCTTCAAGACTGTTGCAAGTCTTAATCACGGAAGGGAGTATTACTGGAGAGTAATTCCTGAAAACGATTCAATTTTTGTCAGTGCATCAGAAATAAGAAGCTTCGGTACATATTCGGGAGTAGTAAATTTAGTTTACCCGTCAAATAACAGCGTTGACATACCTTCTTCATTAACCTTTTTATGGAATAAAGTCAGCACTGCATTGAATTACCATTTCATGCTTTCAACCGATTCCTTGTTTAATAACGTTATTATAAATGATTCGACAATAACAGATACGTTAAGATATGTAAGTGATTTGAATCCAAATGAGTTTTATTTCTGGCGGGTGAAATCAAACAATTCTGGTGGTAACAATATATCACCGACATGGAAATTTAATACAATTCGTTCTGACAGCATGCCTACTTTTGACATGACTGTTAGAAATATCACTACGCGTCCTAATTTTTCACAAGGACAGGACAGCATTCTTACTTTTGAGCTATGGTTGCAGCAAACCAATCAAGGGCAGCCGGGTATCCATGATCTTGAATATGCCGCCGCTCAATATACATTTGCATACAACAGAATTATGCAACGACCCGGAGAGAATTTTGTGTTTGGCATTATACCATCAGAGAGTGGTTTGCCGCCTGCATTAAGACCTCCGTCATTTCAGGTGGATTCTGCACTCGGGTATCTTAAAGCCAGCGGTAATCTGCCTCAATCACAAGCGAATTTTTTCATAAGCGGTACTTTTCCGGGGACAAAAATCCTTACATTTAAATTGGTTACAAGCATGAGATCATTTGCATTCTATCCTCTTGGTCTGCGTTTTAAATTGGGAGCTTCGCCAAATACATTCCCGGCATATTTTGCACCGTATCCTCCCGATGTTGACAGCACTCTGTTTCCAAGTCAGGTTGCAATTGCTTTACTTGATACAGTGATTAATCATTACACTGTGGAATTTGGAGGTTTCCTGCTTCCTGTGGAATTGACGAGCTTCTCTTCGGCAACCGACAGGGACAAAGTATCACTGCACTGGACTACATCTCACGAATCTAATAACTCCGGATTTGAAATCGAAAGATCTTCTGTCATTGGCGAGTGGATCAGAGCCGGAGCAGTCGCAGGAAGCGGTAATTCAAATGATGTACGGAATTATTCATTTTCGGAGAAGCTAAACACCGGAAAGTATAAGTACAGGCTCAAGCAGATAGATTACAATGGAAACCTGCAGTATTTTAATTTAGAAAATGAAGTGGAAGTAGGAGTGCCGGATAAATTCAGCTTATCACAAAATTATCCGAATCCGTTTAACCCGGCTACAAAGATAGACTATGAACTCCCATTTGATGCCAATGTAAGCCTCGTAATATACGACATTTCCGGAAAAGAAATTGCAGTACTGGTAAATGAAAACAAACAAGCAGGTTATTATACCACTGACTTTAATGCATCAAATCTCTCGAGCGGGATATATGTATATATGATCAAAGCAGGTAATTTTAAAATGACGAAGAAGATGGCGGTGGTGAAGTAACCCTCGCTATATAAGATTAAGGAGAAGCCTCCAAGCCGGAGGCTTTTCTTACTTTTGTGATTGGATGCTTCACTGCGTTCGGTATGACAAAGCAGATCAAAAACCTAAAATCCTTCAATACTTAATAATCCTAGTTAAACATTGATTGTCTTTCTCTGTTGATTTATTTTTGCTCATGATTAAATCATCTTCATTTTTAATATTATTTTCAATATTAATCTTTACTTCCTTCACAAATCTAAATTCTGTCACCAAAGATTTACATAAAATCCAATTTCAAAATCAGATAAATATCGACAGCACCGACAGTTCGTCCGCAGGGATTGATGGACCTGTTATAATTCATGGCGAAAATAAAATCATGAGTTACTCTCTGATTCCATCTGAAAACGGATTTGCAGCAGAGATTATTGAGGTCAATAAGGATAATTTACTGACGTGCTATGTTGAGAATGGTAATAAAAGTTTTTCATTTAAGCTGAAGGATTCCATTTTCACTGAGCCTGATGAATATGAACTTTCTGAGAAGATGTTTATTATTTCGGATATTGAAGGTAACATCGGAGGTTTTGAATCTATACTCAAAGGCGCAAGAGTAATTGACGATAATTATAACTGGATTTTCGGAGACGGACATCTTGTACTGGTTGGAGATTTCTTTGACCGAGGTTTAAATGTGACTGAATGTCTCTGGCTGATTTACAAACTTGAAGATGAAGCCTTGAAAGCCGGAGGTAAAGTTCATTTCATCCTCGGCAATCATGAAGTGATGAACATGCGTTCTGATTTCAGATACGTCAGAAATAAGTATATAGAGAATTCCAAAATTCTTGGACTTGATTATTCGAGGTGGTATGACAGAGACAGTGAACTCGGAAAATGGCTGAGAAGTAAGAATGCAGTTGAAAAAATCGGCAACATCATTTTCACACACGGCGGAATCAGCAAGGAACTTTCATTAACAGACCAGGGAATCACCCAGATAAATCAGAAAGTCAGAGATTGCATTGATAGCACATTTGCAAAAGGCGAAGCTTCAAAAAACATTTTCATCGGAAGGAATAGTCCGTTGTGGTACAGAGGCATTGCCGAGCAGCAGGAAACTCCGCAGGAGCTTGCAGTTACTTTAAGCAAAATGAATGCAGATATTATGATAATCGGTCATACCATAATGGATAAAATTAAGTATTTGTATGACGGAAAGGTTATTGCAATTGATCTAGATCATGAAGAAAATTTTGACAAAGGTTTTATGAATGCATTGTATTTTACAGGCGGAGTTTTTTATATAGCTGATAATTCCGGTAAATTGGTTGAGCTGGCGGATTGAAAGGAAGGGGTTTAATCTTTATACGAAATGGGATTTTGAATTTGAAAAAAATAATTGCATGGATTGTCCAAAAAGTCAAATTTATAATTTCCTCAAATACTCTAAGACTCAAAGAATTATTTTTTTTGAATATTTTCCTTCGAGTCTTCGAGACTTCGAGGCAAAAATTCTCTTTTGACACCAACACCTCGAGGCAGAATTGTATTGAGTTACTTCATTCCCCTTACACTAACCGTATCCGCATTCAATAGCCTGAGATAATTATTGTGATCATGTTCAAATCCTACCCAGCAGAAATAATTTTCCTCTGAATTTCCACTCGAACAGTTTGTTGGCGTCAATGTTCCAATATCTACTTTAGTATCAACATGCTTGTAATGTATTCCTAATGAATCGAGATAAAGATCAACTGCTACAATTGCAATTCCTATAGGTATCGGAACAAAGGTTGGTATTTCGTCCGGAATAATTCTGTCGAGACCTGCCCATCCGTAAGGAACGAGATCTTTTGAATTGACCACTCTGTGTGAAGGTGCGCTTGCACCGAGCATGATGCTGTTGTAATGTGAAACAAACGATTCATTGCCGACAGTCGGTGCTGCGAATGTGTATGTTTCGAGAGCGAACTTGCTCGTATAGCCGTTATCAACAAACCATGCCGATACCATTGTTGCCATTGCTCCGCCTAAGCTGTGACCGGTAATGAACATTTTGAGCTTGCTGCCCTGAACATCATTGAGAAAGGCAGCAAGAGTTTTTCCGTTGTCAGTTATTGCCAGCAGTGTATCAAGACCTTTGAGCGATCCGACTGCAACAGAATCCTGATTACTTCCGCCGAACGGATATCTGGCAAGAGTCCATACTTCCATATCTTCTACTATATTTGAAGGAAATATCCAGTCTGTGCCGCGGATTGCAATTGCATAATAATTTGTATCGCTGGTAGAGTCAACCGCAACGTACATCATATTTCCTCCGCTTGCACTGATGCCCGGACCCCATGCAAGTTTCCAGTTGCCACCGGTAGAATAATTTGTGTCAGACAATTGAAGAATAAGTGAATCCTTTATCTGTGAATGATTCGGATTATTTTCGGCAGTATAGCAAAGTGCTGCCATAGTCATAATAGTCCCTGCCTCACCGGTTTCGTAACCGCCCAGCCCAGTCGGATTCCCTGTAATAGGATTATTGACTGTATCATCACTGCAGCTGCTCAATAAAAAAATTGCAAGTAAAGAAATAATTGATTTTATGGATTTTATGATTTTCATAGATAAAAATTTTTTTGGAAAACTAACTTCAGGTAAGATTTAAATCAAGTTAATATTGAGTTTAAAGCGAAGACCTTTCTTCTGCGTTGTTGTTGACACCTGTCACTAGAAGTTAGAAGCTGGATGTAAGACGATGTTAGATTCTAATGATTATCGGGATTGAAAACGGAAAGAAATATTTTCACGTGTGGCAGCAAGTTTTCTTTTAAAGCTTCTTCCTTTGTAAAAAAGCGAAGTTCTGTACATTCGTCTGTGCGCCGGAAGTCAAGATTCTCGAGACAAACTTCATACACTATATGAGCTATCTGATCATATTTCCGGTGTTTGTCAGTATAGAAGTATGATGGTTTATCAGCTACAAAAGTCACATTAATTCCAGTTTCTTCGCGTACTTCTCTTCGCAGACAGGTGTGTGCATCTTCTCCGAAGTCCAATCCCCCGCCAAGAAGTTCCCATCTTCCGTCGAACTCTCGTGCGAGTAAAAACTTTTTTTCTTCATTTAAAACAAGAGCCTTGACACTAATTCGGTAATAATTATTTGGAATTGAAGTCATGTTTTTAGTTTTTTAAAGACTTGATAATTGGATTCTTCCTGGCTGCAGCAGGTAGTGTCGCAAAACTTACTTATTCCCAATCTTGAGAATGTTGAATTTTAAATGATGTCCATAAGCTGTTGTGTCAAATTATTTTATTAAAAATCATCCTCTTTACCTGAACAAAATCAGCCGCTTTTAGTTTAAAAAATCACCATTTTAAATATGCAGAGAACCGTAGTATAGCATTTTCTTCAAATCAACACATTAGAAATATTTTTCATTTATTACCCTTCTCATAAGCTGCAACTTCAAAGGATGATCTGATAGAGATGAATGAAAGGACAAATACCAGATAAATAGCTGCAGCTGCTATCAGGAAAGTTGCCTCACCGATTAATGTATACAGAATTCCTCCGGCAATTAAACCGACAATACTTGCAAGACTTCCGGCACTGCTTGCATATCCCTGAACGGAGCCCTGATACTTTTTACCGGCAGCCTTTGAAAGAAGAGAGAGAAAGGATGGCCACATTAATCCGTTTCCAATTGCAAAAAATACAGCGGCAAGGTACAGCACGAAAATATTATCTGACAATAGCATTACAAAATTTGTGGCAAGAATAAAGCTTCCTGCAAATATTAGTTTGTTTTCAGGAAAATGTTTGGATGCAAAGGTCAGTAGTGGTCCCTGAGCAATTACCATCAATAGGCTTATCACCGAAAAATAAATTCCCATCTCCGATATGCTCCAGCCGAGCTTTTCCATCACATGAACAGGAAATGCTGTATAGAAAAAATTGAATCCGAGATAGATAAGGAAATTCAGAAACAAAAAATACGGTATAGACTTAATCGATAAAACTTTCTTTAAATTAATTTTTACTCCGCCCTTTTCTTCGCAGGTAATTTCGTAACATTCCTTCTGCTGGTATCCGAAGATTTTCTTAAGACCGGCAGACTCAGGTTCTTCCTTGTATGGATGCGGCTCTGAATCGGGCAGAAAGAAAAATATTATTATTATAGTTATTATTGAAATGATACCTGCAGCAACAACAGGCAACTTCTCTTCATAAATCGTTCCCCCTAATATTCCTGCAAGAGCAGGTCCGAGAATGTAACCGAGATTTGAGGAGATTGACAATCTGCCGAAATCTTTATTTCTCTCTTCATCAGTTGTAATGTCCGCAAGATATGCGTTCGCTACAGATACATTTCCTCCGGTAAGTCCATCGATAACCCTTGCAATAAATAAAACAAGAAGCGGCAGAGTCATCAGTATCTGTCCGGTTAACCTCAAATTCAAATCAAGGATTGCTGTGAGCGGAAGGAAGAATGAGATGAAAAAAATTATCCAGCCTATAAGAGTACCTATTGAACTTAAGAGCAGTATTCTTTTTCTTCCATAGATATCAGACCATTTCCCCAGCAACGGTGCACCGATCAACTGAAATGCAGGATAAACCGCTCCCAGTATCCCGAACATAACTGCATCACCGCCGAACTTTGCAACGAGAAACACAAGGAATGGAAATACAATGCTTAATCCGAGAGTTCCGGAGAAGTTAACAAGTAGAATCGGAAAAATTGAAATTCTCTTACCGGACATTTTAATTTTTTACAAACTAAATAAAATCAGTAGTGAAGTCAAGCGAATGAATCTGGAGGAAATCTTCCGGAGAAAGATTCAGAATATTTTTTAACATAAATAGTTAAGTGGTTACGGATTATTATAGCTAAAGCTATTAAAAAAAATAACCTGACTTATTTGGTAAAATTGTTTATTTGCTGCTAGGTTTCAAAAGCTTTCTTTCCTATTGATATTGAATTTAAATTTGAATAGATGTAATTTTTGCACAATGAAAACTGAAATATTCCTCTCAAACCCTCGCAATTTTTAATGAACCCGATAATTATTCAAAATAAATCAAAAGCTGATGACATTGGTTTGATTGAAGAAGCTCTGGCGGGCAAGCAGGCATCTTATGAGAAGCTGATGAAAAAATATTATCAGATGATCTATAATCTTGTCTACAGAATGATCTCAAAAAAAGAAGATGTCGAAGACCTTACACAGGAAGCATTCATCAAGGCATTTAACTCTTTGCAGAATTTCGACAAACAGTTTGCTTTTTCTACATGGCTTTTTAAAATTGCAACAAATAATGCAATAGATTATCTCAGAAAAAAGAAGCTATCAACGTTTTCTATTGATAAGGAAATAGCTGCTGACGACAGCGATTATAAATTTGAAATCCCGGATCACGAAAGCAAACCCGACAGACATATTGTTGATGATCAGATGAAACAGATCTTGAACGAAGCAATAGAATCTCTGCCTCCTAAGTACAAAGAGGTCATAGTATTGAGACATAAAGAGGAAAAGGAATATGAGGAAATCGCTAAGGAACTAAAGCTTCCGCTTGGAACGGTAAAAGCGCATATCTTCAGAGGAAGAGAGCTTCTGAATAAGTATTTGAAAGACAAGATTAAACACTACTGATTTGGAATTTGGGATTTCGGAT
>CAYNTN010000028.1:0-41781 GCA_964399995.1 uncultured Ignavibacteriaceae bacterium | reverse complement strand
ACGATTCACGATTGACGATTCACGATTGACGATTCACGATTAACGATTAACGATTAACGAATAACGAATAACGATTAACAACCACTTTTAACTTTTAACTTTTAACTTTTAACTTTTAACTTTTAACTATAAGTATGATCATTGTAACAGGCGGTGCAGGGTTCATCGGAAGTGCTTTGATTTGGCGGCTGAATCAGCTCGGGAAAGAAGACATTATAATTGTAGATGAATTCGGCAAGGATGATAAATGGAAGAACATCATGCATCTGAAATATGCTGATGTTTTTGACAAAGATGATTTCGGACACATGGTACAGTCTGACTTTCTGAAGAATTTTGAGATAGATACGATATTTCATCTCGGGGCTTACAGTTCAACTACCATAAGAAATTTCGATAAGCTTCTAAAAAATAATTACGAATATTCGAAATTCATTTGTGAGAAAGCTTTAGAAAATAACATCAGATTTATTTATGCATCATCCGCAGCGACATATGGTGACGGCTCGCTGGGATATGAAGATGATGAAAGTAAATTACAGACTTTAAGACCGCTTAACGGGTATGGATATTCAAAACATATGTTTGACCTGTGGGCGAAGAGAAGCAGGATACTTGATAAGATAGTCGGTTTAAAGTATTTTAATGTTTACGGACCGAATGAGTATCATAAGGAAGACATGAGAAGTGTTGTCAACAAATGTTTTCATCAGATCAAGGAAACCGGCAAAGCGCGTCTTTTCAAATCGGCAAATCCGGATTTTAAAGATGGAGAGCAGAGCAGAGATTTTCTTTATGTGAAAGATGCAGTTGACATGACACTATTCTTTTGGGATAATAAGATAGTCAGCGGGATTTATAACATCGGCACGGGAGAATCTAACAGTTTTAATCAGCTTATAAAACCCGTCTTCAGTGCACTTGGTCTGAAGGAAAACATAGAATATTTTGACATGCCGGAAATTTTAAGAGAAAAATATCAGTATTATACTAAAGCAGATATTAGTAAATTACGAAGCACAGGTTATATAAATAGTGTGATGAAGATTGATGACGCAGTGACAGATTATGTGAAAAATTATTTGAATGCAGAAAACTCTTTTCTTAGTAGCTAGCTAGTTGTTGCTAGTTGCTGTATTTAATGTTCAATGTTCAAAACTATTTACACAATACTCAAATACATAATACATAACATGAAACACTCAATTTCAATTTTAATAATTCTATTTATTACCGGAAATTTGTTTGCACAGGATCTGCCGCATTATATGACAAATCAGGAGAAAGAGCTTTATAAAAATTATCAGCCTCCTTTCAGCATTAATGATTTTACTGATCCCCCGCCGACGCCGGTCAGAACGATGGCTGAATGGGAAGAAGTGCAGGGAATAATAGTTGCATGGACTTCTTATACGACAATAATCAGGCAGATTGTCGATTATGCGCAGGATGAAGGTCTTGTGTTTATTGTTTGTTCGGATTCAAATTCGGTTAAGACATTTCTTACAAGCGGCGGTGTTCCACTCATTAATCTGAAATTTGTAATCACTCCTTTTAATTCAGTTTGGTGCAGAGACTACGGTCCGTGGGCAGCATATTCGGGAATAGCTGACAGTCTAAAAATGATTGACTGGATCTATAACAGACCTAGACCTCTTGATGATCAGGTTCCGGTAGGTTTTGCGAACTATGCGGGACTTCCGATTTATCAGGCAATTGTTTCACCGAATGATCTTACACATACCGGCGGCAATTTTATGGTTGACGGAAACGGTACAGGCTTTTCATCCAAATTAATACTTAATGAAAATCCTACTAAATCCGAGTCAACAATTAATAGTATCGTAAATGCCTATCTGGGAATTAACAGATACATAAAAATGGAGACTCTTCCTTATGATCAGATTCATCACATTGATATGCATATAAAATTACTTGATGAGGAAACTTTACTTGTTGGACAATATCCGGTCGGAGTAGCTGATGGTCCTCAGATCGAAGCTAATCTTCAGTATGTCTTAAGTAATTTTCAAACCTGTTACGGAAGACCTTATAAAGTAATCAGAATTCCGATGCCGCCAAATGCTTCAGGACAATATCCGCCTACAGCAAATTATTTTACATATACTAATTCTGTCTTTGTTAATAAGACTGTTATCGTTCCTATTTACGGACTTGCTCAGGATACAACTGCACTGAGAATTTACAGAGAAAGTCTGCCCGGATACAGAATCGTCGGCATTAACTGTGCTTCTATGATTTCAGCTCTCGGTGCGATTCACTGCATCACGAAAGAAATTGGTGTAACAGAACCTTTGTTTTTCTCACATGCAAAACTTTTGAATACACTCAATACAACGACTCCTTATGAAGTTAAGTCTTATATAAAGAGTAAATCCGGAATAGCTAATGCAAAAGTTTACTGGAGAACAGATACAACGCAGGTGTATGCTGCAATTGACATGACGCAGTCGCAGGACACGTTCAAAGCATCAATTCCTCCGCAGGCTTTAGGGACTAAAATTTATTATTACATTTCTGCAACATCAATTTCAGGAAAGACATCAACAAAACCTCTGACAGCACCACAGGGTTATATAAAATTCGTGATAGACAATCCTACTTCAGTTAATCAGAATAATTCTGCACCGGAGAAATTTAGTTTAAGTCAGAATTATCCGAACCCGTTTAATCCGAGTACGGTTATTCGTTATTCGTTAATCGAAAATGGCTTAGTTACTTTAAAAGTATATGATGTCCTTGGAAATGAAATTGCAACATTAGTTAATGAGAGGCAAAATCCGGGTAATTACAGCTATCAACTATCAACTGTCAACTATCAACTATCAAGCGGGATTTATTTTTATAAGCTGACAGCAGGTGATTTTATTTCAGTGAAAAAGATGACTCTCCTGAAATGAAAATTTATTAAGGGAAATTTCCATGCCTCTGAATTTCTGAGACATTATATTTATTAATATTAGGAGACACTATGAAGAAATTAACACTTCTCATCATCTTAGTACTTCACATAGTTACAATCAATTCCTCCCATGCACAAAGCGGATGGATACAGCAACAAAGCGGTACAAATTTAAAATTATGCAAAGTATTTTTCATAAACTCGCAGACCGGGTGGATCGTTGGAGACTCCGGAAAAATACTGCATACATCTAACGGAGGAGTAAACTGGATTTCTCAAATCAGCAATACGAACGAAATTCTCAGGTCAGTTTATTTCATAAATGAAAATACCGGGTGGGCTGTCGGGGGAAAATATAACTACAAAACTTTTAGTCCAGTCATAATAATAAAAACAACAGATAAAGGAAATACTTGGTCTATAAAATACAATCTATATGATTTTAATAATACACTTTACTCTATATGGTTTATAAATGAAAATACCGGTTATGCCTGCGGCAACGGAAGTTATGGTTTTGAATTATCGGGAATGTTAATGAAATCTACTGATTCCGGTGAAAGCTGGTTTTACCAGGACAATAATTTTTATCCGTCATCAAATATTAATTTTACAAGTTCCAACACAGGCTGGATCATAGGTAATTATGCCGATGATGTCGGACAGGATTCGGGATATATTTTGAAATCTATTAACAGTGGTTTGAATTGGAATAAAGCTTATGTGTTATTTAAGTCTGGTTTTGGATCATCAAGCTTTATAAATGATCTTACAGGATGGATAGGAGTTGTAGACCGTACAAGTACTCCTCATCAGAATGTAATGTTAAAAACAACTGATGGCAGTTCAAACTGGCAAAGAATTAATCTTTCAAGCGACAATGAACCGGTATCAATTTTCTTTACAGATTCGGATAAAGGATGGAGCTGTGACGGAAGCATTTTTCATACTTCAGACGGAGGATTAAATTGGCTAAGGCAAAAAGAACCGGGTTCTGCTCTTCTTTCAATTTATTTTACTGATCCGTTGAACGGATGGGCTGTGGGCAACAATGGTACAATTTTCAGCACAAGTATCGGCGGGATCAATTCCATTAACAATTTTCAGAGTAATGCTCCGTTACAATATTCACTTTCACAGAATTATCCAAACCCTTTCAATCCGAGTACCGTAATTCGTTATTCGTTAATCGAAAATGGATTAGTCACTTTGAAAGTATATGATGTCCTTGGAAATGAAATTGCAACATTAGTTAATGAACATCAAAGCCAAGGTAATTACAACTATCAATTTTCAACTGTCAACTATCAATTATCAAGCGGGATTTATTTTTACAAACTGACCGCAGGTGAATTTTCTGAAACAAAGCGCATGATTCTTTTAAAGTAAGTCCAATTTTATATTTTTAATTTTTAACTTCATCCCCCCGGAATCATTACTCCGGAAGTTTTTTATGAAAAAGAAATTATTACTTACTCTGTTATTCATATCTTCAATCTCATTATCACAAAATGAACCATGGAAGAGACCGCTAAAAATCTGTCAGAGCAATAACGGACTCAACTTTACAAACATACAAACTTTTCAGGATTCTTCAGGAGTTCCGAATGTGATCAGACTACCGTCCGGAGTTTTGATCAGTGCGTTTCAATGGTTCAGACAGCCGGTGGGTTCGCCTTCCTGGGACAGAGTTGCTGTAAAGTTTTCTTCCGATGATGGTATAAACTGGACATCTCCGCAACCGATCGCTGTGAACGGATTGCCTTCTAACTTCACAAGACCTTTCGATCCGACTTTAGCAGTTACTGACAGCGGAAAAATCAGGATCTATTTTTCTTCCGGATTGAATATGATACTGGATACTTCAATTAATACTTACTCTGCAATTTCGGATGACGGTGTTAATTATACAATGGAAGCAGGTTTCAGATTCAGCTTGTCCGACAGACCGGTTATAGATCCGGCAGTTATTAAATTCAGAAATCTTTGGCATCTTGTAAATCCATTTTCCAATATGACAAACGGAGGTGCTTTTCATAATATATCAGGAGACGGATTGAATTTCACACGTGTACCGGATATTCCATCTGATATGAGTCACAGCTGGATCGGAAATTTTATGATCAAGGACACAAACGAATTAAGATTTTACGGAAGCGGCATGAATGTATGGTATTCCTCAAGTACAAACGGCGGTGTTTGGTCATCTTTTACAAATACAAATATCAACGGAGGTGATCCGTCTGTGTTAAAACTTTCGGATATAAATTATATTATGATTTATACAGGTCAGCCGTATACAACTTCAGTTCAACAAAATATTTCTGCCGCAGATAATATTGAGCTTCATCAGAATTATCCGAATCCGTTCAATCCAAGTACAGTTATAAATTACGAGTTACGAATTACGAGTTTCGTACAATTGAAAGTATTTAATGTTTTGGGAAATGAAGTAGCAACATTGGTTAATGAAAAACAAAATCCGGGCAGTTACAACCATCAACTATCAACTGTCAACTATCAACTATCAAGCGGTATTTATTTTTATACTCTGACTGCCGGTGATCATTCAACCACAAAAAGAATGCTGCTGCTGAAATAATCTGCTTGTAAAAAAGTTAGTGAAACTTAGTGAAAACTACAAAAGTCTTTATCTAAGATTTTTAAAGTTGTTAAATCTTAAAAAAAGACTTTTGTAGTTTTGGGATAAGCTTTTTAAGTCTTCAATCTTCAAAAGACTTTTGTATAGTTAGAGTAAAGTTGAAAAGTTAAATAATAATACACTCATTATTCATTATTCATTAAAAATACAAATTCCTTCGGTTCTGCCTGCCCGTTTATTTCAACTCGCAATCCCGTCGGGGCATTTACATTGTTTACAACAAAATCCAGAGTATTTATTCCTTCGACGAAGCCCTCTGTTATTTCAAAGGGAAACATTCCGTAATATGCTACTATGGGAGTATAAAACCCCGTACTCTTTCCGTTAATCAAAATATCAACTCCGTTATTATCGCTTGACCAGAGTCCTCTGATGACAGCTGTCTTATGTTTAAATTTTGACAGATCGAATTGAGTCCTGTAAACATACAATCCGACTTCATTAAAATTTTTTGCATCAGTTCTCGGAGCTATCCATTTTGAATACTCATTATTTGGAACCCATCTGTCCATAGGAAACCCGGTCGAGAGAGAAACTTTTGCTTCCGGTCCGGGATAATTTGCATCAGCACTGTTTATTAAAAAATAATGCTCATCGGTAGATCCATCGGTAAGAACATATCTTTGAAAATTCTGTCCTGTATTGTATAAATCAGGTATCGGCATTGAAATGCCATGACTGCCGATCAGATTGTACAAAATTAATATTACTGACAAAAATAAATCCATGTATATTTTTTTGAAATTTAAATCAAATATAGATTACAAAAAAGATAATTTTTTAAATTTAACGGATTCCGGCGGTTTACCTTCCTGCAGAATTCTTTTCACAAACCGAGAAAATTACAATTTGACATTTCACAAATACAGAAATAACTTACAGAGATATATGTCACTTTTCTAAAATAGAAAACAGAATGATAAGATCTCCACCATATTAACTTTAGTAAAAAAGATTCTTTTGTTAGTGTTGGCCACCGGACAAATCAGTTATCTTAAGGATTACTCTGATCTGAAATTTTCATCGGAAGACAAATCATCACAACATAAATATTTTAAATTTAAGGTGGTCAATTTGGATGGAAGTGATAAAATTCATTCGTCCAAGATTTCTAAATCAACCGAAACAATTTTAAAAACCATTTTAAATTTAATATTATGAAAAAGATAACGCTGATAATTGTATTTTTAATTGCTATTAATCCTATGAAAGTACAATCTGAAGGAAAGAACTTTCTTGAAGATTTTAAAGATACAATAAAAAATGAAAGCAGGGACATTCAAGACAGCTATGCAGAGAATGTTCATATGTATATCTGCATTGAGGCATTGAAATTATTAAAAGACAGATATCCGCAGACTAACTTTTCACAAATTGAAAACCGGATCGGGACAATGAATGACTGCGGTACACGGGCATGGCAGGTGGGGAAGATAACTACCGGCGCATGCAGAGAAGATTTGGAAGATGTAGTATTTGACATAAGAGGACCTTTTGGATTCTATGCCAGCAACTCGCATTTCTGGCATGCAGATGACAGAACAAACGGTGATCACTCGCTGACAACTTTAAACATTCTCGGATTCAATACTGACTTTCCAAATGCATACACAAAAATATGCCGGTATCTTGACGGACAATGGTTCGCCTGGAGTAATGGCGGATATCATGAAAGAAGGTATATAGAGTATCTTCACACAAACGGAAATACTTACAGGTTTAGCTATCATACACGGGGGTTGATAAATTTTTACAAGACTAAGAAAATATGGTTTCATAGTTACACAAATACTTTAGGACAGGAAACTACTGTAGATGAAGAAATTACACTTGACGATGAAAAATTTAACCGTATTATTTGGGAAGCGCTTGGGAGAATGAGTCACTTGATTACTGATATGTCTGTTCCCGCACACACACATAGTGATGTTCATGTAAGGGGATGGGATGGCGGAGACTGTTATCATAATTGGATTGATGACGGCGCATACTTAAATTACAACTGGCTGACGGCGAAGAATGCAGGAGGTGTAATAAATCCTTATGAGATCGGCGATGACCCGCTGAGATATTTAATGTATAGTACAAACCAGCTTGCAGATCATTATCCGAGCGGTCCTGATTGTTTTGAAATACCTCAGCAGCATTTCGGCGATAATAATCTTCCGGGAGGAACGTATCCGATAATTGATCAGTATTATCAACAGCTTGGTCCGCCTCCGCAGAATATACCAAATGTTTATATGGAAGGAGCATATTGTTTTAATCATGCGATACGCGCTACTGCCGGTTTGCTCTACTGGTTTGCCGTCGAAACGGGAATTATATCACCTGACCCCGGTGCATATCCTGTCATTCACGGCTTTTCAAAAAATCTTCCCGATCAGACAATTTACAGGGGTGAAACACTCAACCTTACATGCAACGCTTCCGGCTCAAATCTGAATTTCAACTGGTTTCAGGATGTGTGTCATTTAAATAACTGGTGTACAATTCCTATAAACGGACTGGCAATAAACAGAAGTGACAGGGTTTATTCAGTTACGAATGTTAATTTTCAAAACCGGTGGACATGTACATTTTATGATTCACTATGCAATAATAATTCTTTATTGAAAAATTATTTGCCTGCTGAAGATCCTTTGCATTTTTATATAGGTGTAAAAGCGTCCAACCAGTTCGGACAGGTTACAAAATATTTCAACATGAATAACCTCTTGAATTTTTCACCGGTCAATGGTATCAGGCCGCCGGATCCTCCGATAACAGGATGTCCGATTTTATTTACATTGAACACAAATGGTTTTCGATGTGAAAACAATATTCTGCATGAATCTCCAAATCCCCCAAATGAAGGAAAAGATATTGAAGATAAAATTGTAATTGGAAACACTCCATTTCTAGATACTGTTGATAATACAGTTCAATTTGCGATTACAGAATCCGGTCCTGATTACAATTACTTTGATAAATTCAGCCTGCTAAAGGTTGCTCATCCTGAAGAGTTGACTCTTTCCGTAACAGTAAATAATGATTTAGTTCTGATAAATCTTAAAAATGCAGTCTCTCCGAAGAAAGCTGAAAAAAACGGTGAGGATATTACATCGGAACTTAAGCTGGATTCTTCTTTCACTAAAAATCTTAATGGAAAGGAGAAGGAAATAATTTATGCTCAGTTTGCAAACGAAATTAATTCTGACAGGGAAAAATTAATCAGTGAAATAAGAAAAGCTAAGCTTAATAATGCTTTTAATCGTTCAGAAATCAAAGACAGCGTGACTATAATATTAGATCCGTCAGCTCCGGATGTAATTCCGCATCCTTATGCAAAAAGAGAAGCCGGTATTATTTATACAACTGATACAGCAGGTATCACAAGCTCAGCCGGTATTAATTTTACAAAAAGACAGAGAAGGTCACTTTGTGTAATACCTTTTTTACAAAACAATGAAATTGCATCTGCTGAATTAATTCTGAAAGAAGATTTCAATTTATCTTTTCTTGCTGTGGTAAGAGCTTTTTATGACGGATTTATTACTACCGAACTGGAATTGTCTGAAGCCGAAAATTTTTATTTTGAAGATATTACGAAGACATTAAATAAATCCGATAATGTATATGCAGAGCTTGACAGCGGTTCTTATATAATTCTGAATTTTATAGATACTGATGAGCAACTTCCGAAAGGCTGGGTTTATGATTATGTATTGGTAGCAGAGGGAAGATCTGTTGAGCCGGAAGATTATACCGAATCAAACATGCAGGAGAGTTTAAATGCAGAGTCAGAACAGAAGAATGATTCCCGTGTATTTACACTTGAGCAAAATTCTCCCAATCCATTTAACCCGAAAACTGAAATAAAATATGCTACACCAGCTGCAGGTCTTGTAAGTCTTATTATTTATGACATGCTTGGAAAAGAAATTTCGGTAATAGTTAATCAATACCAAAAAGCTGGAAGCTATTCTGTTAACTTTGACGGAAGCGACCTTCCAAGCGGAGTTTATTTTTACAAGCTGAAAGCCGGTGGCAAGGTTGATATTAAAAGGATGATTCTGATAAAGTAACGACATTTGTCCTATCATAAAGGTAGAATGATTGAATCCAAAACCAGATTTTTTATTAAACATCCCGTAGGGATGAAATATCGGTAATAATAAAATTGTGAATACAAAATCATCCCGTAGGAATGAAATGTCACTGTCAAGCCGGGTCTCATTCAATCCCTACGGGATTAGCTTTGTGTGTAATTAAATGCTATCGATATATAATCCCTACGGGATTTGATTAACTATTTCAACAGAGTATACAAAATCTGATGAAAGAATTGTAAAGATTGACCATAGGACAAATGTCCGTATGTGTTAGACGTTAGATGTTAGACGTTAGACGTTTCACGTTAGACGTTTCACGTTTGACGTTTCACGTTTGACGTTTCACGATTGACGATTGACGATTGACGTTTGACGTTTGACCGTGTAATATACAATTTCACATTGAATAACCTGTATATTAAATTTATTTTGTCATTAATGAAAAAAGAGCTTATCGAAAAAATTTTCGGATCTTCCAATGAGAAAAAAATATATATCATTGGAGATGTTATGCTGGACAGGTACCTTTTGGGAGACGTAACGCGAATATCGCCGGAAGCACCTGTCCAGGTATTTGACATCCGCAACAGCCACTACAGACTCGGTGGCGCAGCCAACGTTTCTTATAATGTTAAAACCCTTGGTGCAGATCCTTTTATAATAGGAGTAATTGGCGAGGATAATGAAGGTAAACTTCTTATAGATGCAATGAGAGAGCTGGAAATTGACGCCGGAGGTTTAATAAAAGAAACAGGAAGACCAACTACCTGCAAGACACGTGTAATTTCCGATTCGCATCATTTGCTGAGAATTGACAGTGAATCCAAGAATGACATATCGTCAGGCACGGAGAAAAGCATTCTGTCACTTTTAGAAAGCAAAACCGGTGAAATTGGAATTATAATTTTACAGGATTATAATAAAGGTGTTTTGAAGAAAGATCTTATTAAAAAGATAATGGAATTCGGTATTAGAAATAAAATCCACATACTGGTTGATCCGAAGTTTGAAAACTTTTTTGAGTTTCAAAATGCATATCTTTTCAAGCCGAACAGGAAAGAACTGGAGGATGCCCTTGGGAAAAAAATAAAAAATGCTGAAGACATTGACTCATTCACAGGTGAGATCATGAAAAAACTGAATTGTCAGAATATTATTCTTACTCTTGGGGAGCAGGGCATGATGATATTTGAAAATCATAACGGTACAATTAAAAAAGAAAAAATCCCTACCAAAGCAAGGAAAGTGGCGGACGTATCGGGAGCCGGAGATACAGTCATTTCAACAATTGCTGTGTGTCTTGCCGGAGGAGCAAGCCTGAGAGACGCTGCTATAATTTCAAACTATGCGGCAGGGCTGGTGGTTGAAGAAGTGGGGATCGTTCCGGTATATAAGGAAAACTTAATCGAGCATATCACAAGGGAGCAGATTTGATTTTAACGGCTGAAGAATTTAAAACTATAAGAAAAAAATTAAAAAGCGAAAACAAAAAACTGGTTTTTACAAACGGATGTTTTGACATTCTGCATAAGGGACATGCAGTTTACCTTAATCAGGCAAAGTCTCTTGGTGACGTACTGATTGTCGGAGTGAATTCCGACAGGTCTGTCAAAGGATTAAAAGGTGAAGGCAGACCAATTAATAATGAGAATGACAGGGCATATTTACTGGATAATTTGAAGAGTGTTGATATTGTGATTATTTTTGATGAGGAAACACCTTATGAACTGATAAAAAAAATTGTGCCGGAATTTTTAGTAAAAGGCGGAGACTGGAAAGAAGAAGACATTGTAGGATGGGATATTGTAAAAGCAAACGGAGGCAAAGTTATGAGCCTGCAATATATTGATAATTATTCAACTACCAATATCATAAATAAAATGAAGCAGTGACAAGTTGACAACTGAAGAGAAAAATATTAGTGACGAAAGCAAGCAAAAGCCAAAAAAGAGCCTTTTGGGAAGAATCTTTAAGTTCATTTTCATTTTTCTCATTTGTATTGTTCTGCTGGTGATCGGTCTTTTCATTTTCATTCAGACAGACACATTCGACAAAATTGCTTTGAACTATGCACTCGATAAGATCAATGAATCACTCGCCAAAAAGGATGCAACAATTCACGCAGAATCTCTCACAGGCAACTTATTTAAAGGTTTTACATTAAACAAAGCCAGCGTCAAAGTAAAAGGAGATACACTTCTTAAGTTTAACTCACTGCAGGCTGATTATAATATCTGGGATTTGCTTAACAAGGAAATCACAGTCCGCAATCTAATTCTCAAGGAACCGCAGATAAACATAACAAATGTCAGAGATAAGAATGACAGCGTGAAATGGAACATTGCATATCTTCTTGAGAGTGACGAGAAAGATGAAGATACTACTACATCAGAGTTTGACTGGGGAATTACGGCTGAAAATCTTGTTATCGAAAACGGCGCTGTAAGAATTCTTGAAGACAAGAATTCCAATCTGCCGATAAGAGATATTGTCATGCCTAAGCTCGATACTTTTGAAATAAGTAAATTTGACATGAGCGATCTTAATCTGAAGCTAAGCGCAAAATATTTTCCGGAGAATAAGAATATTGATCTGCAGAATCTTTCATTCAATACCAATTCCGACTTCAGCATAAATAAGCTTTCATTAGCAGCAGACTTAAACAGTAAGGATACCTCTACTTCCGTCAGGAATTTTTCATTAATTACCGGAAGGTCTGATTTTAATATCAATGAACTGAAGATGAGTAAGCTCAATCCGCTGGATGGAGTAGATTATGAAAATTTTGAAGATAAATATACTAAACTGAATTTAGAATCAGAGCAGTTTAATTTCAAGGATCTGACATTCTTTCAGCCTGATCTGAATTTTCTCGACAGTACAATCGGATTAAATCTTATTGCCGAAGGAAATTACGGTAATCTTGACATAAGCAAGCTGCATTTAAATCTTGTCAACTCACATTTTGATTTAAAAGGAAACGTAAAAAATCTTAATGAACCATCCAAAATGTATTTTGATGTTACAGGTTCGGATATAGAAATTGATCCTGCAGATACAAGGAGAAATCTTCCCGGACTCGATATTCCCGATTACACTTATTTGGGAAATGTAAGAATCCCCTATCTGACTTATAAAGGAGAACCGGAAAATTTCTCGTCTGATTTTGATATCAGGACATCAGCCGGTAATGCAGACGGAAACATCTCCATGGATCTGAGGCAAGATGTCATCCGGTATAGAGGAGATATCTCAACAGCCAATCTGAACATTGGTAAAATAGTAAAGGATAAAGAACTCGAAAGCAATATCAACGGAGATTTTAAAGTTGATGCAGCCGGGTTTGATTATAAAACTGCAACTGGAAAGCTTAATTACAGTCTCTCGCGGACGAAATTTTACGGACAGAACATTTCAAAATCTGACGGACTGCTGAATTTTAACAGAGGAAACATTCAGCTTAACCTGACTTATAATTCCGATGCTCTGCAGACAAAAACTTCAGGGCGAATCAACATATCCAATCCTTCAAATATTTCTTATGACCTTAAAGGAACTGCAACAAACCTTAACATAGCAGCATTCACAAAGGACAATTCACAGAAGAGCAATCTGAATTTTGAATTTGATGTCAACGGCAGAGGATTTGATCCTAACACCATGTCAGGTAAATTCAACATAAAGATGAATCCTTCGACCTTTGCTGATTTAAGCATTCCGGCAGGTCCTCTGGATGCAGATATTGATCAGAACGGAAACATTAAGAAGATCTCTTTGAAAACAGGCTTTGCCGATCTGAATGTTGACGGCAGTCTCAATTTCAATTCGCTGTCAAGAATCATTAGTCAGAACATTGAAAAGCTGAAAGCCGATTTTACAAATTCCCTGCTTCCGGATTCTCTAAAAAAAATCGACAGCACGAGTTATACATATTCGGCGATTTGTGACAATGTCGATTTCAAATTCAGTCTGGGCATAAAGGATCTTGCTCCTCTGTCTTCATTTACCGGAGGCGATACAATCCGTCTTAAAGGGGATCTTGAAGGGAGTCTCAGTGACAGCTGCGGAGTATTGAACTTTGTGTCGAACGGAGAGCTCAGGGATGTAATGCTGAATGATTCATTGCTCATTGCTGACACTGCAAAAATTAACATTTCGGTAAGGAATGACATAACTGCATACAAATTGTCTAAACTTGAGGCTGATGCCGTAATTAAGTCCAACAAATTAGTCGTGAGCAAATTTCCACTCGATACTACTTTTGTCAGGGTAAATTTCACTGATGGCAGGAATAAATTTTTGCTGTTTACGGAAAGAGATTCTACAATTGATTTTTTTACAGAAGCAAGCCTTCATGACTCTTTGATTGTAAATTTTGACACGCTTGCGATGAAGTATCAGGATTTTCTCATTACAAATAATAAGGATTTGATTGTCAAGTATGTCAGCATCGATAGCAGCCAATCTATTGATTTCCGCCAGTTTGCCATCAATAGTTTTAATCAAAAGCTCAGCATTTCAGGAGAATACTCGCTTACGGATTCAAGTGATATCAAATTATCCGCTTCAAATGTTGATCTGGTAACATATCAAAAATTATTGAGCGAGAGCAACGACACAAGCAACATGGTTTCAGGCAAAATCAGATATCTTGATCTTGACTTTAAAGGTGAGCTGAAGCATCCGCAGCTTGAATTAAGTGCTATCTCGGAAGAAATGAGCATAGGTTCGACAAAGATCGGTAGGCTTGATGCTAATGTAAAGTATGCGGATGACAATCTCATTTCAAACATCAGTTTTTATAACAGAAATAATACCGGTAATTTCAGCCTAAAAGGAAATGTCCCTATAATATTAAATTTTTCTGATGATGAAAGTGACAGTCTTCAGAGGAGAGAGAATTTTGCAGGCAGGAAAGTTGATTTAAATGCAATAGCAAACAATTTTCAGCTCAGGGTTTTTCAGCAGCTGCTGCCATACACTGATAATTTAGCCGGAATACTTGAAGGTAAAATTAGTCTGTTAGGAACAGCTGCAAAGCCGACGCTAACGGGTAAAATGGATGTTAACAGAGGGAAGGTCGGAGTAACTCTTACAAAAATGAATTACAATTTTTTTGCAAATCTCTCAACTGACAATGAAAAGCTTATTATTAATAATTCAAGAATATTTGTACCTGAAGATAAGACAAGATTTATATCGGCAGCCGGATATATAGATTTTACGGGACTGACATTAAATCACATGATAATCGAAATGTCCGGCGATGTTAAGGCATTTGATAAAGATAACGGGGACACACAGCTTGGTATTTCCGGAGATTTGTGGGTTGGAAGCGGAAAGAAAAAATTAACATTAAAGGGAAATTCAGACAGGTTTGATCTTAAGGGAAATCTTGTACTTGTAAAGGGTAATGTTGTTTTCAACCCTTTTGTTCAGGAGGCATACAATATTTATTCAGACGATTTTAGCTACGGAGTAATCGTAGATTCGATGAAAGGAGGTACTGAGATGAGAAAAATTATCCGGGAAAAAACTGACAGCGTTGTAATATTGAAGGACATGAGGTTAAATCCGTTTGAAAAAGTGATGTATACATATTACAATAAGGACCTTAAAAAAGAAGCGAAGAAGAGTTCGGGGAAATTTTTTTATGATATTATTGTAACTACTTCGGGAAATGTTTTTTTAAAATTCATAGTGAATGAAAAATCACAGCAGGAATTTTTCGGGGAAATAAGGACAGAAGATTTAAACATTTATAATTATGTTGATTATTCAATGATGGGAAGAGGAACTGTACACCTTGGAGAAAATTGTTATTATAAGTTTTTCAGAAAATTTGATGCAACCGGAAGCACAACTTTCTTCGGTGATATCACTAATCCGCAGCTGAACATTACTGCGGAGTATAAGGGATACGCATCATCCGGAACGAATGCATCAGGTGAAGAAAATCTGGAAGATGTAGTTATAGATTTAAAGGTAACCGGTGCTGCCAGGAGTCCGGTTCTGACAATTTCGATAGACCGCAATGGTGTAAAAGAAACAGGCAGTGATGCAACCAGCGATGCTATAGCATTTCTTTTGTTCGGAAAATTTTCTGATCAATTGTCTTTCAGTGAAAGCTCAAGTTTCGGAGCAAGTCTCGGCGCATCATATTTGTCAAGTTATGTTTCTTCTTCGATAGAGGAAATATTTCCCTGGCTGATAAACACAAATTTTAACTATGTTGACAATAAAACCGGGAATGTAGCACAGAACACAGATGTAAGATTTACTGCGGCTATCGGAGATGCTGTCATTCGCTTTGGCGGACAGATATTCAGAGGACTTGCCAATACGGACATCGTGCTGGATTATCCCCTGAATAAGCTTTTAAAATTAGGTTCGCTTTCCAGCAATCTCATATTCAGATTTGAAAGAGTTTACGATCCGTTTTACTCCGATGCAGACGTCACAAATACAAGCGGGACACGTGTAGGAGGAATGGTTTATTATAAAATAAAATTTTAGGAAAATTAAATTTAAACAGGAAATATTAGCATTCCTTTCTAAGAATAAGAACTCGTCTTTTAAGGCAAATTCCATTTCAAAAAGACTCCGCTTAAAACCGAATGAATACGAAATTCTAAAGAAAGAATTAAGAGAACTGATGAAAGAAAATAAAATTTTGAAAGAAAAAAAGTATTATTCCATTAATACAATTACCCTGACAGGCGATATTGACTTCGGTAAAGACGGAAGGATAGTGGTAATAGATTCAGAAACAAGGCAGCATTTAAATATAATTAAAAGCCGTGAAGCAAACACATTCAGACTGAATGTTGGCGACCGAATTGAATATAAGCCGGTAATAAATAAAAATGTAAAGGGTGAGTTAGAAGCAGAGATAATTCGTGTAGTGAGCACGGGAAAGAAATTTGTTAGCGGCAAATTTGAAAATAAAGGATCGTACGGGATTGTAATTCCCGATTCTAAGGAAATCAAGAAGGAGATATTAATTTCAACTGCAGATTTTTTTAAGGCTGCCGATGGTGATAAGGTTTATGCAGAGATATTAAATCCGGGGGATTCGAAAGATGAATTTTCCGATCTGAGAGGAAAGATTATAGAGGTACTTGGAAAATCCGGGGAACGGGGTGCCGAGGAAAAATCTATTTTAAGAAAATTCAACTTAGTGAAGGCATTTCCAAAGGAAGTTGAGAAAGAAGCAAAGACAATAAAATTAAGTTATGATAAAGAGGACAGAATAGATTTAAGGGATAAAATTATTTTTACAATTGATCCGGAAGATGCTAAAGATTTTGACGACGCTGTATCAGTTGAAAAAAATGAAGACGGAACTTACCTGCTGGGGGTTCATATTGCAGATGTTTCCCATTACGTAAAGGAAAATACACCTATTGATAAAGAAGCATTTCGAAGAGCGACCAGTGTTTACCTGGTAAAGAATGTAATTCCGATGCTTCCCGAAAAACTTTCCAATGAAGTTTGCTCTCTCCGTCCGGATGAAGACAGCCTCACTTTTTCAGTATTTATAACACTATCCAGGAGATTCGCATTAAAGAGCTTTGAAATAAAAAAGAGCATCATAAGAAGCAAGAGAAGATTCACATATGAAGAAGCACAAAAGATTATCGAAACAAAGAAAGGAGATTTTGCACAGGAACTTTTGCTGATGCATAAGATGAGCAAGTCAATTACTTTAACAAGGCTCAAAGAAGAAAGTCTTGATTTCGATTCGAGTGAAGTGAAGTTTAAATTCGGGAAAAACGGGGAGGTCGAGGATATAATCGTGAAGGAAAGACTGGATTCGATGCGTCTCATAGAAGAGTTTATGCTGCTTGCAAATAAGTGCGCCACATTATTCGTAAAAGATATTTCCAAAGAAAACAAGATTTACCATCCTTTCATTTACCGTGTTCATGATATTCCCAACAAAGATAAAATGAAAGAACTGTCGGAATTCGTGCA
Source organism: uncultured Ignavibacteriaceae bacterium (assembly GCA_964399995.1). Taxonomy (GTDB): domain Bacteria; phylum Bacteroidota; class Ignavibacteria; order Tepidaquicellales; family Tepidaquicellaceae; genus JAGPCH01. Next base: position 24,125 of record CAYNTN010000028.1, on the reverse strand, counting down.
GCAGTTCGGATACAATATAAACATAGATGATAAGAATTCTCTCAGGAAACTGTTAAAAGAAATCGAAGGCAAGCCGGAAGAGTTTATAATAAATAATCTTCTTATCAGATCAATGGCGAAGGCGATTTATACTACAAAAAACATAGGTCACTACGGACTGGGATTTAAGGACTATACTCACTTTACTTCTCCTATCAGGCGTTATCCGGATCTTGTTGTTCACAGGATTTTGAAAGATTATATAAAAAGCGGCAAAGAAATATTAATGCGAATTGAACATTACAGACAAATACTACCTGAAGTTTGCAAACACAGCTCCGTAATGGAGCAAAATGCCGAGCAGGCTGAACGAGAATCAGTCAAGCTGATGCAGGGTGAGTATATAAGCAAACATATCGGAGACGAGTATGAGGGCATCATTTCAGGAATAGTTCAGTTCGGAATCTTTGTTGAAATAATGGATATTCTTGTGGAAGGGATGGTAAGATTCCGCGATATGGAAGATGATTATTACGAATTTGATGCGAAGAAGCATGTTGCAGTTGGAAGAAGAAGACACAGAATTTTACGTGCCGGACAGAAGGTCAGGATAAAAGTAATACGCGTGAACAAGGAGAGTAAGAAGATTGACTTTGCTCTGATTTCGAAATAGAATCTTCCGAAATTTTTTGTTCTGAATTTTAAACCCGGATTGTTCAATAGAAAATTTTTTTACCACTTAGTATCCCGATAGGGAGAGCCCTATGTTTTGAGAAAATAACTTCAAATTGAAGAAATTTTTTGAAGTTATATAGAAGGCACGAAGAGCACTAAGGGTTTGAAGGAAATTTGAAGTTGTAAGAAAAAATTCTAGCGATCTTCGCGTAAGTACTTTGCATTCTTTGCGGTTAAATAGTTTCTTAATTTTCTATTGAACAATTTAGGTTAAATAAACAAAAAGAGGACTGAAAAACATTTCAGCCCTCTTTTTTCTTTTTATATTTCCGATGAAACTGTATGAAAACGTTTCACTTCAAGTATTTTAATTATTAGTTTTCTTCTTTTATTAGTACTTGTTTATTTTTCATAATTCGCATCCGGAAAATTATTACTTTATTATCATATCTGATCCAGGTTCAAGAGGTACCTAAGGCGCAATCTCGCAAATAAAGTTAATAGCGTTATTGTATACTAAAATTATATCCGAGAGATCTACAATACCATCAAGGTTCAGATCAGCTAAAAGAAAAGGACCCGTTGCAAAAACAATACTTTCATTGTAAACAGCAAGAATATCAGTGAGATCTATACAGCCATCACCAACTCCCCCTCTAGGACCTCCTGCAATATCACCGGTATAAATTGATGCAGCTCCGTTTACTAATATAGCATTGTTTCCCAATGTCTTACTCACACCTGTTGTGAAATCATAATTCAGAGAATCTGAACTCGAAGAAACGGGGTTGCTCCAGGCAGATATGGATTGCCTCTGCATCACCTGTATATAATACGAATGATTTTGCTGCCAATTGAAATTCACGTTTGCAGATCCATAATAATAGACTCCATTAAATGCTGAATCTAGGAAAACTTTAAATTGCTCTAAGATCGGATAAGGAGATGTCGTTTCCCTTATTACTATTGTTACTGTATCCTTTACTCTCGGTGCAACAAGATTGCTTTGGAGTCCCTGTAAAGCAATACTAACTTTCATAGGAGGGTAAGCAGGTGACAATTTTGCCAGTGAGCCTCCTACCCCGGCTGCCCAGCCCACGGCACAGCCTCCTTGAGTAGCAAGGTTGATAGCCTGGAACTGTGCGCCGGTTTGAACATATTTTAAACCCGTAGGCCATGTTGCACCATGATCGGTTGTTCTGTAAATAGTATCTCTCAGAGCCCTGACAACCCACCAATCTGTGCCATTGCCGCCCAGTCCCCATATAGTTCCGGAGCCATTCGGTGAAGGTACAGCAGAATAGGTTGCTCCTCCATCGATACTTCTGACTATGGGAGTAGCTGCTGCAGAGCCCGCTGCCATTCCCGATAAAACGCTGTTGTAACGAAGGGCAAATGTATTAAGTGTTCCTGTTGTTGCACCACTTGACCATGTAAGTCCCAGGTCTGTTGAACGGTAGACTCTTGTATTGTTTGTACCGAACCACATGTTATTCCCTATAATCTGGAATGAATTATTCCATCCTGCTTCACTCCCGACTTGAGCCGGTTCTGTAGCAATTCTTGCCCATGTGTCACCTCCGTCCGTTGTTCTCAGAATAGTCCATAGACCGCCGACAGGATCTCCAATGGCATACCCTTCAGAAGCACTGATCATTTGAATTGCATCAATGAATCCGCCCGTTTGTGAGAACTCCAGAGTCCACGTGGTGCCTCCGTCTACTGTTCTGTAAATATTTGTAGCTCCAGGTGTAGTGGTAACGAAAGCAGTGTTTGCGTCGGAAGCATAAATATTGTATATATCACCGCTGATTACACCGGGATTTGGATTTGCATCAGTCCAGGTTGTTCCTCCGTTAATTGTCTTTCTCACTGTTGCGCCATTTCCTGCAATCCAGCCCACCATATCCGACACCGCACATACTGAGGCAATGTCATTTACTGTTCCGGACACCTGAGCAGACCATGTATAAGTACATACTGCTTCTGACCGCGGATAACTTACCGGTAAGAAATTTTGTGTGGTTTGTGAGCTGAATGTTGAAGAAGGCTCGTCAAATTCATTGGGGTAGTCTTTTACTCCGTATCCGGATAGTAATATTGTCAGCAATAATACGGGTAAAGAAAAAATCAGTAATGAAGTTTTCATTTCTTGATTCTCCTTAAATTAGGTTAGTAAAATTTGTTGGTTGGAAGTTGATGATTTATGTCAACTTATGGAATTTGAATTTGATTGTCAACTAGAAAATGGATATAAGCTTTTTTTAAAGAATTTTTAAGCTAAATTTTTTTCTAATAAAACATCCTGATTACTTCCCATCTTAGTGAGCACTATTCATGAAGTATATACATCTTATTATTGAATATAAAAAATGAGGGCTGAAATTCTCCAGCCCTCATTTGTCTTTTAAGGATAAAAATTCTACGGACGTTTTACTTCAACAAAATTTGAACTATTATTGTAAGCATACAAAACATCAGTAAGATTTACCTGATTATCACAGTTCAAATCCGTCACAACATATCCCGTAACAAAATCAGATGCATCATTAAATACAGCAATTAAATCCGTAAGGTCAACGGTTCCGTTCTGCTCTACATCACCTGTGTAAACAGAATAATCACTTCCCACTAAAACCTGATTGTCACCATACGCCTGTGACGCTGATGTTGTAAAATCATAAACTAAAATTCCCATATTGAAAATTTGACCTCCCGACTTACTCCATGTTTCGATAGAGTTACGATGCTTAACTACTAAATAATAATTAACCCCGTCAATTGGTTTCACATAATCAAGAGAAATTTCTCCGTTTGAGTTTAAAACTCCTCTTGCAGAATCATACACACTGTATGGCGGAGCAATTCCTCTTAATAGGATAGTGATAGTATCTGCCATAGGCGAGCAAGCTTCGAGATTTATTGTAGCGTGCAGTTTCTTCAGATTGAAAGCAGTACTTTCATCAGCGCCTTTATACGGAAAAGTTGTGCTTCTCAGATCTCCGTCAATATCGGTGGTGATTCCTGGAATCGGTCTTGCGCTGAGATCAGGATCCTGAATGGACGTACCTGCCAGATGAAGATCCGTATTTGAAACAAAGTTAACATTCTTAAATCTTGAATAAATTTCATTCGGAGCAATTGCAGCCTGATAATCAGTGATATTGTTATAACCAACCGAATCAACAAGTGCTGTATATCCGTCTGTTGCTGCTGTAGCGAGATAACAATTATAATCTATGTTACGGATTGGATTAAGATCATTGTATGCAACTGCGGTATGTTTCGAACCGGCAGTTCCGCCGCTTCTTGTATTAATGACGATGTTATTCTTAATGTTAAAGACAGCTGATGCGACAGTAGTGTTGTTTATAATACCGGCTGATACAATTCTGTTAGCTGCTCCGGTTGTTTGAGTGCCGCCGATTAGAATTGTATTATAATAAACATTAGCCGTGTACGCGTTGGTTGTTCCAACCATTAATATTCCATAAGTGCTGAGTACATTTGAATTATTTACTGTTTGTGAAATAAAATTATTTTCTATTGTCAAAGTCGTCCCGGCAGAAGGTGCCACGACTGTCGAAATGCTTCTTATCGTAAGAGTTGTTGATGTGGAGCTTGACCTTACATCCATAATTTTATTTTTCCTTATTACTACATTTGCCGAAGATGTGCTCCCGATATTCAGAGCAGTGGGATTTGTAACATTGTATCCGGTTACCTGGTCAATGGTATTTCCTTCTATTATCCAGTCGTTAGCAACAGCACTAAGCAGCCATATTGCTGCAAAGGCGAAGTCTGTAATAGTATTGTTCAGGATTTTATTATTTCTGTTTGGATTGGCCGCAGTTCCATCCGAACCAATACCTGATCTTCCTCCGCTAATTAAGCATTGTTCAATTAAGTTATCCGAATTTCCGGAAACATTTGATGCAGATGCGCCTAATTCAATTGTTCTTGGACCTGCAGTGCCTTGAGTTGCATTATATAATTTACAATATCTGACGACACAATTAGTAGCCCCGTTGAGCAGTGAAATTGTATTTGATCCGGTTCCTGTAGTTGCAGTATTTCTGATTTCCATATCGGCTACGCCTTCAGTTGTACTCAGCCCACCGGGTCTTCCGTCAATTATAATATAGTCGGCATTATTAATGTTAATGATTCCTCCAGTGTTGCTTGCAGAAATAACTTCGCCTGAATTTATGGCATCAGGTCTGATTGTAATTGTATTCACGGAGCTGTGTCCCGTTTTTAATGGTAAGTCGACCGGAAAAGCTTCGTTCGCACCTGTATAGGATGCCATAATTTCAATAATATAAGCTCCGGCCATTGGATCCGGAATTACTCCGTATGCTTCTTCAATGCTGCTGTGAGATGAGATGAAACCGCCGCCGCCATCAAGAAGTTCTACCGAACCAGCTTGCGTAAAAGCACGGTTACTAAAAAATAAAACTAATAATAATGCAGCCTGAAGGGTAAAATTAATTTTTTTCATGTGTTTAAAATTTTAATTAATTAAAAATATTTTGAATCGGCATTATTTTGAATTCTAAAAAAATTAAGAGAATCCTATGGTTTTTTTACCTCGACAAATATTGAACTGTTGTTATAAGCAAACAAAACATCAGTCAGATTGGTCTGATTGTCACAATTTAAATCAGTTACAACATATCCGGTAACGAAATTTGTCGCATCATTGAAGACTTCTATTAAATCCGTTAAGTCAACATTTCCGTTCTGACTTACATCACCTGTGTAAATTGAATAATTACTACCGACTAAAACCTGATTATCACCAAAAGCTTGTGAAGCTGAAGTAGTAAAGTCATAAGCTAATATACCTAATGTAAATATTTCGCCTCCCGGTTTGCTCCATGTCTCAATAGAGTTTCTGTGTTTCACTACAACATAATAATTTACACCGTCTCTTGGCTTCACATAATCAAGAGAAGCATCCCCGTTTGAATTTAAAACACCTCTTGCAGAATCAACTAGTTCATAAGGGGGTAATATACCTCTCAGCAGAACCGTAATCGTATCAGGCATAGGTGAGCAAGCTTCAAGGTTAGCTGTGAGAGCTAATTTATGAAGTATAAATGCAGTACTTTCATCAGCGCCTCTGTAAGGGTAAGTTGTACTTCGCGTATCACCGTCGATGTCGGTTGTAATGCCTGCAATTGGAATTCCCGCAAGTTCTCCGTCGCCAACTGACGCTCCTGTCAGGTGCAGATCGGTATTTGAAACAAAATTTACATTTTTGAATCTTGTGTGGTTTTCACCTGATAAGGATTTATAAGTATTAAGATTGTCATAACCGACTGAATCCCAGACAGCAGGATAAGAGTTTGTTCCTTCGCTGCTTCCGGTTGCGTGATAAATATTATAATCCAGTCCGAGCGTTCCGTTAATTGCATTAATGGCGCTGCCGCAATGAATTACTCCGGAAGTTCCGCCCGTCCTGTTATTTATGCAGATATTATTTTTTTGATTATAAACAACTCCGTCGAATGTTGATTGCTTTACAATACCGGCTGATACAACTCTTCCTGCGCCGCCGCCGCTATGGGTTCCTCCGATAACTATGGAATTGTCATAAATATTCAGTGTATAAGGTTCTGTAGTGCCTGTACTAAATATCCCGTAAACTGTAGCTGTGTTGTTGTTGTTAGCATTAAGAGCAATAAAATTATTTTCAATGTTAATAACAGAGCCTGTCCCCGGAGCTGTAACAGTGTTAATTCCGCGGATGTTCAAACCTGTACTTGTACTTGTCGATCTAATGTCAATTATTTCATTTCTTCTTATATTCAATTCATATCCGTCGTAAGTGCTCTGAATGTTTATTCCGTACGGATTAGTAATACTTACACCGCTGTTGTTAGTGGAAATGTAACAATCCTCAACAGTCAATCCTGCCGATGCATTTAGGAACCAGATTCCGGTAAATCCGAATTCAATTATTGTACAGTTTCTGACAACATTTCTGAAATTTGGATTTGCAGTTGCAATGGGTCCGCCGTCTGAACCAATTCCTGTCCTGCCGCCTGTTACATTACAATATTCTATTAAATTATCTGAAACGCCTGAAGCAACTGACGGTGACGGACCTAATTCCATGTTCATTGGACCCGTGGTACCTGCCGTACCATTAAAAGAATTAACATACCTTATTGTGCAGAAAGTAGCACCATTTATCAGCTGGAAGGTATTGGCATTTGTACCTGTTGTCGCTGTATTTCTGACAGTAAGGTCAGGAGTTGTTCCTGTACCTCCGGGTCTCCCGTCAATGATGATATAATCGGCATTATCAATAATTATTATCCCTGCAGTATTTGATGAAGAAATAATTTCCCCGGTATTTCCGGCATCAGGTCTGATTGTAATCGTGTTTGCAGAGCTGTGACCTGTTTTGAGGGATAAGGTAATCGGAAACGCTTCACTTGCTCCTGTATAAGCCGCAAGAATTTCTATTATGTAAGCACCGGCTAACGTAGCGGGAATAGCATTGTAAGCCTCTTCGATACCGCTGTGAGATGATATGAATATACCATTACCATCCTGAAGCTCTACCGAACCTGCCTGTGAAAATACAGATTTATTAATCAGTATCAGGAGTAAAAATAAAACTGCGAAAAGAATATTATTTTTTTTCATAGTCTTTCATTTTAATTATTAAAATTATTTATGGATTAATGCAAAGTTAAAATATTACAATTAAAATAAACAGTGATTTATGGCAAACTGAATACAAAGAAAGAAAAAGAAAAATAACTCTTCAAAAACGTTTTTAAATTATTTCTCTGAAGTTGTTTTACCACATCCGTCCAAAACGTTACTTAACCACAAAGAACACAAAGAAGGCTCAAAGTGCACAAAGTTAAAAAAATTTTAAAAAAAAATTAAATTTTGTGATCTTTGTGTCTACATTGTGGTCTTTGTGGTTGAAATAATATTCACATAGAAATAAAATACGACAACAGGGATGTTCTCTAAAAGTTAATGTGGAATGCAGAATTAAGAAATATTTTAACGATTTTTCTTATCATAAAATTTATTTTGGACAGCATTATTGTTTTACCACCAAGACTCAAAGACACTAAGAAAAAACATTGATTTTGTTTTTCTTTGTGCCTTCGAGCCTTAGTGGTAATAATATTTTACCGGTTTTGAGATACCTCCAAAGGGTTGAAGGAAAAATAAAGAATGGATTTCATAAAAGCACAAATTGAAAAGTTAAAATAGCAATAAAAAAAACAGAGGGTTGAAAACACAATCACCCTCTGCTGATTAAACTTTATGATAAAATCTTACGGTCGTTTAACTTCCACAAAATTAGAACTGTTATTATAAGCAAATATGACGTCTGTCAGATTTACCTGCTCATCACAATTTAAATCAGTTACTACATAACCTGTAATAAAATTAGTTGCATCATTAAATACTGCAATTAGATCAGTCAGATCAACCGTACCATTCTGCTCAACATCGCCGGTGTATATAGAATACTTGCTTCCAACTAAAACCTGATTGTTTCCAAAAGCCTGTGCTGCAGCTGTGGTAAAGTCATAAGATAATGTTCCGTTTACAAATATTTCTCCTCCTGATTTACTCCATGTCTCTATTGAATTTCTGTGTTTGACGACGATGTAAAAATTTTCAAGACCATTTAAGTTTTGATAAGTTAGTGAGACTGTACCTGAAGAACTTAGATTGCCTCTTGCAGAATCAACTAAATTATATGGAGATAAAGCGCTTCTGATCAAAACAGTAACAGTATCCTGTGTTGGCGAGCAAGCTTCAAGATTGACAGTAAGGTTTAAGGATGAAGTAGCATTCAGTCTGTCATAATACAATTTATTGGATATTGCATCGCTGATTCCCACATAAATTACACCTGCATCATTATCTCCGTTGTAATATTCTATTAAAGTTGGAATATAACCTGCGTCTGACTCAACCGGGATATGGTCAGCGAACTGCACAGGTGATGAAAAAGCAGTTAGCGAAGGGATAAGAGAAGTTGAGTAATTCATTTGTGTTACAATTCCGGAAGAGCTTTGCGGCAGATCATAAATTGAATAGTAGATAATATCTGCCCCTCCGGTACCCCGGTTATGATATTTCGCATCAAACCAGTATTCATCACCGTTTAGCGGACCGGGAAGAACAACAGAATCTGCATAAGTTACACCTGCATTAGTACTGACTTTACATCTTATTTCAACAGTTCCTGATTCTTCAGCAGAATAAAAAAACCACACACTATTCCCGTACCTCACACTGCTGAATTCTTCTTTGACAGCTGTAGATCTGGCAATGTCAATAAAAGATCCTACAGTAGCCATCGTACCGGGAGCACTTTCTCTGTATCTTGCATTTCTGATAATTGATGTAGCTGTATCAGCTAAAACCGGACCGTAATAATTCAGACTCAGGGTATCGCCAAAAGCAGAGAAAGAAATTTTAGGATGTGCTGCGCCTGATGAGACAAGACCTCTTTGACCCCAGGTTACCCCGCCGTCAGACGAGCCGTATCTGACTAAATTATTGGTTCCTAGAGAATCCATGAAAATATACATTGAACCTGTTGATGAAGAAGCAACGTCAAAATCTCTAAAACCAACACCTCTGACCTGAGTAATTCTATTGTTGATTACATTCCAGCAATAAATGGTAACGCCGGAAATGTAGTAACAGTAAACAGAATCTGTAGAACCTCTGATCATTTTTGTCTTCGGAATAACCGAAGCCGGAGTAAGGCTTGAAATAATGTTCCAGCTTGCTCCATTATTGACCGATGTTAAAATTACAATTGCTGAACCTGATTGAATCGAAGTATCAGGAACCGATACATAGATTGTTGAATTTGAATTTCTGTAAACCCCCGAAGGTCTTCCAAGAGGTTCTGAATTTGATACTACAAAATCATTACCCCATTCAGGATTTCCATCGTAAGGAATTGGAGGGTCGTTTACTTTAACAGTAAAGGGATGTGTGTCCGCTAATGCAGCTGCATTAAAATAAAATAATGAAATAACCGCAAATAAAAGTTTGTAAAGTGATTTCATTTTCTTCCTCTTTTAAATTTATAAATAGTGATTTTAAATAAGTTAATATTTTTATAATGAGTTAAATCAAAATAATATTGATTCATTTATAAAAAAAAGAAAATTCTAAAAATATAACAATGTAATTTTGAAGTTAATTAAGTTCAAAAAACTCCCTTTGTTTAAGAAGTAATTTAAGAGGGATTGAATATTGTTTCAACCCCTCTATAATTATCATTACAAGCATGGATTGATTACTATGGGCGTTTAACTTCCACAAAGTTCGCTGCATTATTGTAAGCAAATAAAAGATCTTCCAGAGTCACTGCATCATCACAGTTTAAATCTGTTACTACATATCCTGTGACAAAATCTGCCGCATCATTAAATACAGCAATCAAGTCCGACAGATCGACATTACCATTCTGATTTACATCTCCGGTATAAAACGACCAGTCACTTCCAACCAAAACTTCATTGTTTCCGAATGCCTGTGAAGCGGCTGACGTGAAATCATAAGCTAAAGCTCCGTTAGTAAATATTTCACCTCCGGTTTTACTCCAGGTCTGAATTGAGTTTCTGTGATTAACTACTACGTAATAATTTACACCATCAACAGGTTTTGAAAAATTAAAGATTTGCGAATTTCCCTGTCCTCCTAAACCTTTTGCTGTATCGAGCACATTATAAGGAGGATCGGATTTTCTTATCTGTACAAGAATGGTATCGGTTTCATTACATGCCTCAAAGTTTATTATTAAAGACAAAGTCTTTGAAGAATTGGTTGTAGAGTTCGCATCACGTGGAGCAACTCTTATTTGATATGCAGCAAGGGTCACGTCACTGTTTGTTCCGTCAAAGAATATGAGACGGTTTGCCGCCGTAGCTCCCGCGTAAAAGTTGTTAGAGTCTGAAGTACCTGCATAGTTAGCTAAGGCTACCGCACTTCTTCTGTAAGCAACCGTATTTCCGCTTGCAGAACCTGGAGTTGAGAGATTGATTATGTTATTATGACGCATGTCAAGAGCTGCCGTTGTAGCAGTTGCATTTGCGGAAACGGAAACACCTGATGAACCGAAAGTAGCACCTCCGGATGCAGTAAGATATATTGAATTGTTGTAAACACCAATGGTGCTGTTTGCTGCTGTACTGTTAGAAAATATTCCCACAACAGCATTTGCATTTGTCGAATTTGGGGTCTTCAAATCGGAAATTACATTATTGATAATCTGATTGGTTATACCTGAAACTATCCAAATTCCAAAGGTCGTCCCGGTTGAACCGGTGTTGGTTAGATTGGAAATTTTGTTTCTGATAATTTTATTGCTTGATCCGTTTGCAACCATAACACCGACTACACCTCCTGATGTTGAAGTTCCGCTCACACCGGAAAGATTAAAAATTGCATTATCATTAATATCCCTCACAGATCCAGCATTACCGGACGTGCGAACTCCGGCAACTATACTGCTTGTTGAAGTATTTGAACCGCCAACAGATAGGTTATAAAAAAGATTGCGGTGTACATTCTCAGTAGCGGGATCGGAATCACTGTTGCGGTATCCGTAAACTGCGCTCAAACTTGCTCCGGAGCTGCTTGGTATTGAATTGTTATAAACCTCGTTCATATCGCATTCCGATGTTCCACCTCCGGTTATAAGACATATCAATGTTCCGCTGATACCGGATTTCTGATTACCATATACTTGATTGTCATGAATATGTGAATAAGTAACATTTGCCTCTGAACCAAGCAAAGTACTTGTACCGGTCCCGGTATGTGAATTATTTCTTACAATATTATGATGAATGTCGGCAAAATTTGTTGTACCGACAGCGTCGTGATTTATAGCATCAAAAGTTGTGGTGTTTTGGTTTACAACACAATCCTCTACAATGTTGTGATGAATCAAAACACTATCACCAGTTCCCAGAGCTCTTATTGCCCAGGTACCTTGTGAAGTGACACCGGTTGTAACTGTAACCGTGTTAAAACTGATCTCATAATCCGCAGAATTACCGGTTGTACCTGATGAAGTAACCATTATACCAACAACTCCTGAACCTCCTCCTGTTCCGGCTCCGCCGTTGACTATATTATTGATAATTTTTAAGTCTGACTGTCCCTCGCACCTGATTCCATTTGAAAGCTGTGCAACTACCTGACCTCCTCCCCAATTTGTAATAGTGTTTGCAAAACCTCCGCCTCCGGAAGAAGGTAGTGGTAGACTACCAATTATGTTATTACTGTCTCTGGATGCACTTGTGGACTTTGCGAAAATTCCAATATCTACGTCTGAAACATTGCATCCATAAATCTGATTGTTATTATTGAAGCCTGTTGAACTATCCGCAGTAATCACGTTACCGGCCAGATTTTCATTAATGATGTAAATACCAATTGATTGTGTATTAATTTTCTGAAGAGTCACATTACAATTTTTAATTGTATTATGCTGACTTCCGTCAAGGCTGTCTGCTCTCAGCAATGCATAGCCCCATTCCATCATGGCATTACCGGTATTTGAAACCGGGTCGAGTAAATCTATTCCATCAAAAGTGACGTTGTCTGCTCCGGAAAGTAAAATGATGCCGTCTCTGGTGCCGGTTCCGGGAGCAGCCGTAATTTGCGGATTTGCTCCCACCCCGCTTTTTTGAAAAATAATAGGTGCTCCTAGGGAGATTGGACCAATAATGGCCATTACCAAGTTGGATGAAGTTTCAGTATGACCAGCTGCAACATTGAAAGTTACGCCACTGATTCCGACTCCCAAACTATCAAGAGCAGCAATTGCATCAGCAATTGTAGCATAATCTCCCGGGATTGATTTAGTACCGGATAGCTGAGCATTGCTTCCGGAATTTAATAAGAAAAAAACAGTAACTGAAAAAAGAATAATTAAATTTTTCATTTTGATCTTGTTTAATTTTTGAAAATATTTTTTGGTGTATCTTAAGATAGAGTTTTAGATTTAATATTTCAGTATTTATTTTTGTATTTGATAAATTGTGATAAATTGTAATAAATAATGTCAAAAGCAGAGTTCATGATGGATTTTTTTTTAAAGCAAAGGAAACCCAAAGCAGGATCAAGCACTTAGGGTTTCATAATAAAATTGTCAAGGTCCTTTATTTTAGAAAACATTTATAATATTTACGGTTGCAATGAATTCCATGGTTGAAGTATTCGAGAAGCAACTTCATTCAAAATGTGCGACATGAATCCTATGAATAAGCATATTATAATTTTGACCATAATATCAGCTTTGCCATTTTAGAACTCTGAATATTAATGATTTAAATATTCTATTTCGATCTTTCTAATATTGAAAAACAATAAAGGAGGTTCAAAATGTTTAATGAAAATTCAACAAAAGTACTATCAGCACTTCAGACCAGTAAAGATTGTTTACAATGGATAATTCTTTTCGTATTACTTTATTTTTTATTTTATGACTTTCAAGCCCCGGTAAGGGCGCAGTGGGAGCCGGATATACGATTGACCAATGATGCTGCTCTTTCCAATACGACTCCCAATCATACCAGGTGTATTACATCGAGCGGAGATTCGGTGCATGTTGTCTGGTGGGATTCACGCGATGGAAACGATGAGATATATTACAAGAACTCAACAGATGGTGGAACAAGTTGGGGAGCAGATAAACGCTTAACAAATAATTCTGCTATTTCAGAATTACCATCAATAGCAGTACTAGGTTCTGTTGTTCATGTTGTATGGGTTGATCTTCGTGACGGGGAAGATGAGATATACTACAAACGGTCAACGGATGGCGGCAATAACTGGGAATCTGATACTGCATTAACGAATGATGATAATGTTACTTCATGGCTACCTTCTGTATTAGTATCAGGTTCAATTGTTCATGTTATATGGCGTGACTTGCGTGACGGAAATCGGGAAATATATTACAAGAGATCAGCCGATGAAGGTATAAGCTGGGATTCAGATATGCGGCTGACGAATGCACCGCTTGATTCATTTTTCCCTTCCGGAACAGTTTCCGGTCCATCCATTCATATTGTATGGGTTGATGAGCGGGACGGAAATCCTGAAATATATTACAAGCGTTCAACGGATGCGGGTCTCAGCTGGGAAGCAGACATACGCCTGACTAATAATTCTGCTATGTCATCGGTTCCTTGCGTATCAGTATCGGGTTCTGTTGTGCATGTTGTATGGGATGACTTACGTGATACAAACTGGGAGATATATTACAAGCCCTCAACCGATGGAGGTATAAGCTGGGGAGCAGATTCACGTCTAACTAATAATGTTTTTAGTTCATGGGACCCCTTTGTCACAGTATCCGGTTCTGTTGTGCATGTTGCATGGTATGACGAACGTGATGGGAACTATGAAATATATTACAATCGCTCAGGAAATGGAGGCGTCAGCTGGGGGACAGATACACGGCTGACAAATAACTCTGCCGGTTCAGAAAGGCCTTCCATATCAGTATCTGGTTCAGTTGTACATCTCGTTTGGTTTGACGAGCGTGATGGCAACCCGGAGATATATTATAAACGAGACCCAACAGGCAATCTTGTTGGAATAACAAATATAAATTCAGAGATACCGAATGAGTTTTCGTTGTCACAAAATTATCCGAATCCGTTTAATCCATCAACTAACATAAGTTTTGACATTCCTAAGTCCGGAGATGTTTCATTGAATGTTTATGATCAATTAGGCAAGGAAGTGAAAACTTTGTCATTCGGTTTTAAGAATGCAGGGACTTATGAAATAAACTTTGATGGCAGTGAATTGTCTACGGGAGTTTATTTCTACAGACTCAAGGCGGCCGAGTTCAGCGATATAAAAAGGATGATTCTTATAAAATAACTATTTTTAATTTATGATTGATTATAAGACATAAATGTTTAATGTTTTAATTATGGTTTGTATTTTTATTCATTTAGTATCAATATTGTAGTATCAATATTGTTTAACATGTATTAAAAGGATCTTCACAATGAAAAAATTTCTTTATTCTTTTTTGTTCGTAAGTATCTTTTTCTTCATTCACCTCACATCAATTGCTCAATGGGTGCAAACAGGCGGACCGGCAGGTGCAAGTGTAAGAGCTTTTGCTGTAAGTCCGAATGGAACAGGTGGAACAAATCTCTTCGCAGGGACTAGATATGATGTTTTCCTTTCGACAAACAATGGCACAAGCTGGACTCCTGTGAATAATGGTTTGTCAACTGAACCTTCTGTCACATCTTTTGCTGTCAGCCCTGATGGAACAGGTGGAACAAATCTCTTTGCAGGAACTCCTGGCAGTGGTGTTTTTCTTTCGACAAACAATGGCACAAGCTGGACGTCGGTGAGTAATGGATTGACTAATACTAATGTTGGGGACCTTGCTGTGAGTTCCAATGGTTCAGGCGGAACAAATCTCTTTGCAGGGACATGTTATAGTCCGGCCACCAAACTGGTGGTGTTTTTCTTTCCACAAATAATGGTGCAAGCTGGACAGCTGTGAATAATGGATTACCTCCTAATCCTCTTTATATTACTCTTGGTGTCAGTCCCAATGGAACTGGTGGAACAAATCTCTTCGCAGGAATTGATGGTAGAGGCGTTTTTCTTTCAACTAATAATGGTACAAGCTGGACGGCTGTGAATAATGGATTGCCTACTAGTACTTATGTTTATGCTTTTGCTGTAAGTCCGAATGGATCAGGTGGAACAAATCTCTTCGCAGGGACTAATAGCGGTGTTTATCTCTCTACAGATAATGGCACAAGCTGGACTGCAGCGAACAACGGATTTCCAATTAACACTTACGTCGGATGTTTTGCTGTTAGCACTAATGGAGCAGGTGGAACAAATCTCTTTGCAGGAACTAATAACGGTGTTTATCTCTCTACAAACAATGGCACAAGCTGGATAGCTGTGAATGATGGATTGCCTGGCACTAATATAATTGCTCTTTCTATAAGCCCCAATGGGACAGGGGGATCAAATCTCTTTGCAGGGACTGGTTACAGTATTTTTCTGTCAACAAACAATGGTGAAAGCTGGTCAGTAACCAATAGCGGTTTAGCATATGTAACCGGGATTTCCGACATTGTTCATATAAATGGTAGTACGACGGGAAAATCAAATCTCTTTGCGGTCGGTAGTGGGCTAATTTATCATTCGACAAACAATGGCACAAGTTGGCAGGAAGTGCCCTCTTTTTTTGCTTATAGGATAAATTGTCTTGCTGTAAGTCCCAATGACAGTGGTGTTACAAATCTCTTTGCAGGTGCTTACTATTGTTGTGAAGGGGATGGAAACTCTGCGAGTGTAGGTGTTTTCCTTTCCACCAATTATGGCATAAGCTGGTCAGAAGTGAGCAATGGATTTTTTGGTTCTTATCAAGGGGGGGTAACTGCATTACATGCAATTAACAATGGTTCAGGAGGAACAATTCTTTTTGCCAATGGTGCTTACCGGTCTACTAATAATGGAATAAACTGGACACTTATGGTCCACGCATTCAACTGTTTTGCTTCGATTGGCAATAACATTTTTGGAGGAAGATTTGGGGGTGTTTATCTATCAACAAACAATGGTATCAGCTGGATACCTGTAAATAACGGTCTGCCAGGTACTGGGATTAGATCACTTGCTGTTAATGGTGTAAATCTCTTTGCCGGAACCAATAATGGCATTTTTCTAACTACAAACAACGGAGCGAATTGGAAATTGGTGAATACGGGCTTGCCTGATAATGCTTTGGCTACATCTTTCGCCGTAGTTGGTTCAAACATTTTCGCAAATATTGATAATGAAGGTGTTTTTCTCTCAACAGATAATGGTGAAAATTGGATGTCTGTCAATAACGGGTTGCCTGACAGCACAGTAACAACAATCGAAATAACCGGAGCATACATATTTGCCGGAACTGAAAATAGCGGAATATGGCGCCGCCCTCTGTCAGACTTTTTTCTTATAGGTCAGATTAATCCACCTTTAAATCTTAATGCTCAATCAATTGATTCAAGTTTCATAAAACTCACGTGGCAGGATAACTCTGCCGATGAAGAAGGCTTCTTTATTGAAAGGACAAACACAAATGATTCAACATCCTGGGAACTGATCGGTGCAGTTTCTCAAAATGTCAATCAATACAATGATTACTTAGTCACAAGAGGCTTGCAGTACTATTACAGGGTTTATGCTTATTCCGACACTGTTACTTCCGGATATTCAAACATAGATTCAGCCGTGCTAGGCGGAGATCCGTCATTGATACCTCTGACCCCGACAAATCTGCGTGTTGAAAAATTCAGATTAACCTCTGCTGTTTTAGGCTGGGACGACAACTCTAATAATGAAACCGGATTCATTATTTTCCGGAAAACTGACGGAGACATGTTTTTCAAGATTATTGACTCTACCGTAACTGATGTCATGACTTACAAAGAATTGGCATTAAGACCGGGTCAGGATTATTTTTTTAAGGTTTGCAGTTTCAATCAGTCCGGTATATCCGATTTTTCAAATACAATTTTTTTAAATACTCAGAAAGGTCCTGTAAAGAGTCAATTAGACAACGCAGGAAATATAACATCAGAAAATTATCCGAATCCCTTTAATCCAAAGACAACAATAAATTATCAACTGACAAATCAGAGTAAAGTCACATTGAAAATCTTTGATGTGCTTGGTAAAGAAATCTTAGTCTTGGTAAATGAAATGCAGGACGAAGGCGAACACTCAGTGCAATGGGATGCTTCAGAATATCCGAGCGGTGTTTACTTCTATAAACTTGTAGCAAGAGAGAAAGATATTATTGTCACATCAATCAAAAGAATGATCCTGATAAAGTAAAAGAATAAACTTGAAAAAAATTTTTGAAAGAGTTTAGTGAGAGTTAAGAATTTTTTTCTTAAAGATATTTAAAGTGAAATCAACAAATTTGTAAAATAAAAATGATTACTAAATTACAATTTTGCTTTCTCATTTTATTTCCCGTTCTCGTATCAGCTCAGGTCACGCAGGAATGGGTTCAACGATATAACGGAATAGGTAATGGTAATGACTTTGCTGACGCTATGGCTGTTGATGCCTCAGGAAACATTTATGTGACTGGTTCGAGTATGGAAAACGGGGGAAATCATGACTATGTAACGATAAAGTATGATTCTTCAGGGGTTCAACAGTGGATTCAAAAATATAATGGACAGGGAAATGATGGTGATTATGCCTCCTCCATTGCAGTTGACGCTTTTGGAAATGTGTATGTCACGGGAGCAGCTTGGGGAAGTGAAGGCAATGCGGACTACGCGACAATAAAATATAATTCTTCCGGAGATTCGGTTTGGGTTCGAATATATGATGGATTGGGAAATGGTGGAGACGATGCTCGCTCAATTGCTGTTGATGGTTCGGGAAATGTTTATGTCACTGGTACGAGCTGGGGAAATGGAACAAACAATGACATCACGACAATAAAATACAATTCTTCCGGAGATTTGATATGGGTTCAAACATATATCAATTTCGGTCGTGACCATGCCAATGCCTTGGTAGTTGACGCTACTGGAAATGTTTATGTTGCGGGTGCTGGCAGTGTAGAAGAGAGCCATTCAGACTACGTGACGATATGTTATGATTCTTCTGGAGTTCCGATGTGGGTGAAAGTATTTCTCGGCAGTACGGGAGCTAAATCCATCGCTCTCGATGCTTCAGGTAATGTTTATGTGACGGGAACGGATTTATATGGATATTTCGCGACGATAAAATACAATTCATCCGGAGATTCAATCTGGACTCAAAGATATAAAGGACCGGGAAGCGGTTATGACTTTCCTTCCTCTGTCATTGTTGATGCTTTAGGTAATGTTTACGTGACAGGTGTGAGTTTGGGGAGTGGACAAAATAATGACTTCACTACGATAAAGTATAAATCTTCGGGTGATTCAGTTTGGGTTAGAACATACAACGGACCGGGAAATAGTTATGACAAAGCCTCTTCCATCGCCGTTGACGCTTCGGGAAATGTTTATGTCACCGGGTTTAGCGTCGGAAGCGGCAATTATGACTACGCTACGATAAAATATGATTCTTCCGGATTTCAACAATGGCTTCAAAGATATGATGGACAGGGAAATGACTATGACGTCGCCATGTCAGTCGCCGTCGACCATTCAGGAAATGTTTATGTGACGGGTTCGAGTACCGGAAATACAAGCGATGAAGACTATGCAACAATCAAGTATTCGCAGCAAACAGTACTTAATTCACCGTCTCAACTTAATTCCGAGACAGTTGATTCAAGTTTCATAACACTCACCTGGCAGGACAACTCTGAGGATAAAGAGGGTTTCTTTATAGAAAGGACAAAGATAAATGATTCAACATCATGGGAACTGATAGGTGCGGTTCCACAAAATGTAATTCTATACAATGATTACTTAGTCACAAGAGGCTTGCAGTACTATTACAGAGTTTATGCTTATTCCGACACTGTTAATTCCGGATATTCAAACATAGATTCAGCCGTGCTCGGCGGAGATCCGTCATTGATACCTCTGACCCCGACTAATCTGCGAGTTGAAAAATTCAGATTAACCTCTGCTGTTTTAGGCTGGGATGACAACTCAAATAATGAAACCGGATTCATTATCTTCCGGAAAACTGAAGGAGACATGTTTTTCAAGATTATTGACTCTACCGTAACTGATGTCATGACTTACAAGGAATTAGCATTAAGACCCGGTCAGGATTATTTTTTCAAGGTTTGCAGTTTCAATCAGTCCGGGATATCCGGTTTTTCAAATACGGTTTCTTTAAATACTCTGAAAGGACCTAAAAAGAATCAATTGAACAAAGTCGGAAATATAACATCAGAAAATTATCCGAATCCCTTCAATCCGAAGACAACAATAAATTATCATCTGACAAATCCCGGTAACGTCACTATGAAAATCTACGACGTACTCGGGAAAGAAATCTTAGTCTTGATAAATGATATGCAGGAAGCAGGCGAACACTCAGTGCAATGGGATGCTTCAGAATATCCGAGCGGTGTTTACTTTTATAAACTTGAAGCAAGTGACGGAGAAAATACTCTATCTACGGTGAGAAGAATGATTTTAATTAAATAAAATAGCTCTGCTCATGTCATAAAGAATTTGTTGTTAGAAATTTCTCCATTACCACCCATTTGGAAAGTGTGAAATCCTTCCTTTTAATTTAAAGGAATTCATAAATTTCACAAAACAGTTTTTTTCAATTTGACAATCCGATGATAAGTAAATAAGTTGTAATCATGAAAATCGTTCCCTGTGGGAGGTTTTTCCAAACAATACATTTATGACACAGAGGCACCAATGGCAAATGAAAGCATGTAAACCCCGAAGAGGTGTTATTATTATAGCAAAAATCAGAGTTATGAATTATAACCCCGAAGGGGTGACATTAAATGTGTGAGCTCATTATTTTTTTATCCGGTAAATGAAAAAAACTATGAAAGGAGAAAATGACCATGGCAGGTACGTTCTCGCAGATCTACATTCAGATAATCTTTGCTGTAAAAGGAAGACAAAACTTAATTCAAAAAAATTGGAAGGTTGAGTTAAACAAATACATATCCGGGATTATTAAGGGAAAAAATCAAAAACCTATTATCGTAAATGGCATGCCTGATCATATTCACGTCTTTACAGGTCTTCGTCCATCAATGGCAATTTCTGATTTAGTCCGGGATATAAAAAACAATTCGACAAAATTCATAAATGAAAGAAAATTTGTCAGAGGAAAATTTTCATGGCAGGATGGTTATGGGGCATTTTCTTATTCACATTCTCATATTGGTAAAGTTTACAACTATATATTGAATCAGGAAAAGCATCATAAAAAGAAGACATTTAAAGAAGAGTATTTTGAATTTCTAAGAAAATTTGAAATCGAACACAACAAGAATTA
The DNA here is from genome assembly GCA_964399995.1 of uncultured Ignavibacteriaceae bacterium. Lineage (GTDB taxonomy): Bacteria > Bacteroidota > Ignavibacteria > Tepidaquicellales > Tepidaquicellaceae > JAGPCH01. The sequence continues at coordinate 3,473 of CAYNTN010000028.1, read as the reverse complement.
TTTGTTTGATTGGATTGACTGAAATTATAAATTAAACCAATAATGCCACTCTATGGTAATTTCACCCCTTCGGGGTTGACAGATTGGTTTTGTCTATTCTATAATAATTTCACCATTTGTGTTTGATAGATTGGGTTAATTTATTCTATAATAATTTCACCCCTTCGGACGATAAAAGCGTCTTGAGAGACTCAAAATAGTAACTGTAATCATCAGCTCAAGCCGTTAGCTTCGAATTCAAGCTCTTACTTTGGACAAGCTCCGCAAAATCTTTTTTCAGAAGCTTGCTGTCTATCCAGGAAATAAGATCAATATACTCAAATGCTTTTAGCTCAATTACATCAGCCGAAATTGAAACAAGTTCATTTTTCCATTCCGTAAATATGAAAGCAATGTCTTCATCGACATCAGCATTAATGAGATTCCTGATATGATTTAATGTAACAAGTTCAAATTTATTCAGCTTGTTTTTTCTAGAGAGATATCTTTGTGTGGATTTGACAGCATAATCAATAAGGTCATAATTACCGAGTTCATAATGAATTAGAAGATTGAGTATCCTTGCAAAGCACTGCAGGTCTTCCCTGATTTTAAGCTCCTTATCGTTTATCACTTTATTGACATATTTAAGTGAGTTGATGTAGTCACCAACTCCAAAATAAAGATAAGAAATATTATATGCGAAAAGAGTTTCTGATTCTTTATTGATCTTTCCTTTAAGATCTTTCATTCTCTCATTAATTTCCCGGACGATATGTATTCCTTTTTCAAAATTGCCGCTTCTCAAATATATATTTAATTCTGTATCATAGGATCTGACAAAAATACGGATCTTCAGGGAGGATGAAGCAGTTTCAATGCTCCTAAGTTTTTTTACATTGGCCAGAGCATCTTCATAATTCTTAAGTTCAACCTGAACAATAGAGAGATTGTTAAGCGAACTAACATAATTTTCTAAATTCATTAACAGTTTATTTGATTCCAGATGCTCAACAAGCCGCTTACTTATAATTAAAAGATTTTCATAATCTTTGTTTATCAGATAATATAACCCTTTAAGATTAAGATATTGTGATTTTGAAAGAAAATTTGAAGCTCTGTTTTCACTATTAAGAAGGGGATGCTTTATAAGTTCATTAAATTTTTTTAATTCCATTTTATTTCTAATCTCTCCATACTTTTTTCTCATCAGGAATGTTTTCATGGATAATTGCCAGTAATCATTAATGTTATTAATTTCCTGAATTGCTTTCTGCTGTTCATTTTTAATTTCAGCAAGTTTCTTTTCTTCAAAGTTGACATATGAACTAACTCTAGCAATAGCCATTTCACGGTCGAGCAGAATTATCAGCTGAGGGTACATTTCATACACAGCGGCAATTTTTTTTGCTTTCTCAATGATCTTTCTGCACTGACTGAATAAAGATTTATCATAAAGAATATCTATGTCTCTTAACAAATCTGACAGTTCCGCCGTCTTTGATTTTTCGGAATAATATAATCTCATACTTTTCAGAATATTGTTGTATAAATAATTCTTTACAACAAAAAGCTGCTTCAGGAATTTTTCGTTTTTAAACTTCTTCCTTATTTTTCCCTCATCATATTCTTTTTGTTTTTCCATTGCGTTAAAAAGTTTAAGGTAATTGTTATCACTGCCTTTGTTGTGATGAAGGGAGGCTAACAATTTAAAATACCTTTTCTCTGTCTGTGTCAGAGATTTTATCAGCTGAAACAAGTCATCAGATACCTGCATTACTCTTAAGATTATTTGTAATCAGTTATATTAATTTTTGCTGAAAATTAAATTTATAGAAATTTAAAATCAATCAAAAATTTGTTAAAACAAAGTTTAACATTCAAGTATGTATCAAACATGGATTTTTGAGAAAAGGCAGATTGGTGCTATATCAGTTACTAAAATCCGGTTAATTTAAATGACCGTCTATATTAAACAGTCGTGTCCCAAATGTTTTTACTTCAAAATTGTATATTTTGAAAATGTACGCCCGCAGCGAATACTTTACAAACTTCATAAACTGCATAGTATATACTTTCCAAATTTACTAATTTTGAACTTTTAAAAATTATAATGGCAAAGACAAAAACTACTGACAATCCTACAAAGAAGAGGCTTGAAGAGATTGAGAAAGAGCTGGCTGAACTTTCCGAACAAAGGAATTCACTTGCAGCTCACTGGAATCTTGAAAAGGATCTCATAAAATCAATCAGAGCATCGAAAGAAGAAATAGAAAATCTTAAAGCAGACGCGGACAAGTTTGAACGCGAGGGAAATCTTGCAAAAGTTGCCGAGATACGATACGGAAAACTGGCTGAGCTTCAGAAAAAGATTGACGAGCAAACTGCAAAACTTGCCGACATTCAAAAAGACAAACGAATGCTTAAAGAAGAAGTCGGCTCGGAAGACATTGCAGAGATTGTTTCTAAATGGACAGGGATACCCGTAACAAGGATGCTCGAAAGCGAGCGCCAGAAGCTTGTTCACATGGAAGAGAATCTTCAGCAAAGAGTCATTGGACAGGAAGATGCCGTCGCTGCAGTTTCAAATGCAATACGAAGATCCCGTGCAGGACTGCAGGATGAAAACAGACCAATCGGATCATTTATCTTTCTCGGGACAACAGGTGTAGGAAAAACTGAACTTGCACGAGCTTTAGCCGAGTTTTTGTTTGATGATGAAAAAGCAATAGTAAGAATTGACATGAGCGAGTATATGGAAAAATTTTCTGTGTCGCGTCTCATCGGCGCTCCTCCCGGTTATGTCGGATATGAAGAAGGCGGCCAGCTTACGGAAGCTGTCAGACGCAGACCATATTGCGTCGTGCTGCTTGATGAAATTGAGAAAGCTCATCCCGATGTATTTAATATACTGCTGCAAGTTCTTGATGAAGGAAGGCTCACTGATTCACAGGGCAGGACAGTGAACTTTAAAAACACGATTATTATAATGACATCTAATTTAGGTGCTCATCTTATTCAGGAAAAGCTTAAGTCAATTGATTCGACGAACCGAACTGAAGTGATGAATGAGTTAAGGGTGAAGCTAATGGATTTGCTCAAAGCAACAATACGACCTGAGTTTCTTAACAGAGTAGATGAAATAATTTTATTCATGCCACTGACCGAAACTGAAATCAGGGCTATCGTGGATCTGCAACTAAAGAACTTAGATGAGCGAGTAAAGAGAAATAGTATGAATCTTGAATTTGAAGACGATGTAAAAGACTGGCTTGGAAAATTAGGGTTCGACATTGCTTATGGTGCAAGACCTCTTAAGAGAACAATACAGAAACACATAACCAATGTTCTATCAGAAAAAATTTTGAATGCGGAGTTTCTTCCGGGAGATACGATACTAGTAAGATTGAATAAGCAGGGGTTGATTGAATTTGTTAAGAAATAGTTTGTAAAGTTTGTAAAGTTTGTAAAGTTTGTAAAGTTTGTAAAGTTTG
>CAYNTN010000027.1:0-42050 GCA_964399995.1 uncultured Ignavibacteriaceae bacterium | reverse complement strand
AAGGAATATTTTAACGATTATTTTATTATTTAAAAATATTTTGGACAGCATTGAAATTATGTTAGATTCTTGCTTTTGATTTTACTTCAATCTTTAAATTAATATGTCTATTTTGCATAAAGCAATTAAATCAAAAAGGAGGGAAATTGAAAAAGCACCTACTCATTTTAACAATAATCTTCACAATACTTGCCGTCAATGCAAATGCTCAATTTAAAAAATACAAAGTAAAAGGAGGAGCAAAATATGAACAACTTATACCTACTTCCGAATATAATTCATCTTATTCATTTATCGCAAAAGGTTTTGTTGTAATTGAGCTTTCACCTTTACTGGGTCTTGAAATCGGAGCAGGATACGGTCAGTACAAGACAAAGGATAACTACAATCCTGCTACGGGAATCTATGATTCCAACGGTGAAACCGATAATAACGGTAATGGGAATACATACGGTCAATATGTCAACGATGACATTATCCCGGTTGATGCCAGACTTAGGGTATCACCCTGGGCTAAAACAGCCAAGACATGGAATCCATATTTATACATCGGCGCAGGTGCCATGTATTACAACATTAAGGACATTCCTGATTCGAATTTAGTCGGTGAAAGCGACTGGGCTGGAACATTCCCGGGTGGTATCGGAACAGAGATTAAATTATCAAATAGTGTCCTGTTGGATTTTAATTTGGGATATACATACACTACAACAGACTTACTCAATAATTTTGTAGTACCTGATTTTACCGATGGTATGGCGAATATCGGGCTTGGTCTTACTTTCGGTAACTTTAAAGCAGAACCCTCAGATATCGACGGAGATGGTCTGACAAATGATTATGAAAAAGGTACTTGTACAGATTACAGAAATCCGGATACGGATGGTGACAGGCTCAAAGACGGAGCTGAAGTTAATCAATATAAAACCGATCCATGTAACAAAGATACCGACGGTGACGGTTTGATCGACGGAGATGAAGTCATGACTTATTCAACAAACCCATTGAATAAAGATTCTGATAATGATAAATTAACTGACGGAGAGGAAATTAATACTTACAGAACTCTTCCAAATGACAGTGATACCGATGATGATATGCTTATTGACGGTGATGAAGTACTTACTTATAAAACCGATCCGAAGATTGTTGACACAGATGTCGGATCAATCGGGGACGGAGTTGAAGTTAATAGAGGTACAAATCCTTTGAATCCTGAAGACGATCTTCCAAAACCGGTTGAAGAACCAATGAAAGTGGGAGCTGTCATAATACTTGAAGGAATAAATTTTGCAAGCGGAAGCTATCAGATCGATGCAGGTTCGGATGAAATTCTTGAAAAGGCATATGTAACAATGAGAGACAATCCTGAAATTTTCGTTGAGATAAGCGGTCATACAGACAGTCAGGGCGGGTATGAAAGGAATATTACTTTATCTCAAAACAGAGCAGGTGCAGTAAAGGAATGGCTCGTTGCAAAAGGAATTGACGGATCAAGAATTGAAGTTGTAGGCTACGGACCCGATAAGCCGATCGCTTCAAATGATACACCTGATGGAAGATATCAGAACAGAAGGATTGAATTCAAGAGAACTAAGTAAACCGTCAAACGTGAAACGTCAAACGTCAAATGTCAAACGTGAAACGTAGACGTCAAATATCAAATGGTACGTAACAGTCTGACATTTGAACTCTGAACTGTAGAGACAAAAAAAGCTGTTTCTAAATTTATAGAAACAGCTTTATATTTAAATTTAACTTCGAACTATATTATGAATTCACCGTTTGACTTTTGACTTTTGACGTTTGACGTTTCACATTTCACATTTAATCAATTTATCAACCAGCTCCCTTGTTCCTCTCCCGGCTTTCTTCTGAATGAAAGTTAAATTGTTTCGTCTGAAATATATCTCAGGCTTGTTCGGATCGATGAGATAAATAGAAATGTCATCTTTCACAAATTCAAGTAAACTTGCGGCAGGATAGACCACAAGGGAAGTACCAATGACTATAAAAATATCTGCTGAAAGAGAATGCTTAATTGCCTCGTCCATCATCGGCACCATCTCACCGAACCACACAATGTGAGGTCTTAGCTGCGAACCTTTTTCGCACCTGCAGTTAATTGTAATGTCACTTCCGTCAAGTTCGTATATTAAATTCTCATCAACTGTACTTCTTGCTTTGTTCAGCTCTCCGTGAAGATGAATGATATTTTTTGAACCGGCTCTTTCGTGAAGGTCATCGACATTTTGTGTAACAATTGTGACATCGTATTTTTGTTCAAGTTCGGCAAGAGCTAAGTGTGCATCATTAGGTTTTGCTGTCTTAAGCTGTCTTCTTCTCTGATTATAAAATTCGAGTACAAGTTCCTTATTTCTTCTCCAGCCTTCCGGCGAAGCTACATCCATTATATTGTGACCTTCCCATAAACCCCCCGAATCTCTGAATGTCGAGAGTCCGCTTTCAGCGCTGATACCTGCCCCGGTCAGTACGACTATTTTTTGTTTCATGCTAAGTATTTTCTGTTAAGATTTAATACGGATTGTAAATTACAGAAAATAGAAAATTCAGGAAAACATTAGTATTCTAAAAGCGAAGCCGGAATAAAAATCATTTCCGGCTTTTCATTCTCTAAGAAATATGAAAACTGATATTGAAGTTACTTTATAATTACACTTCTATAATCAGGACGGTAATTAACCTGACCGTTTACATGAAGATCCTTATTGTAAATTACACCCTGTGGGTTTATTACCGTTTCATGACAAACATAACAATTCGTAATTTGTAATCCTTCCCAGTGCGAATATAATCCGCCGGGTCTTGGATTCGGATTTCCCGTAACAGGATTGCCGTGACATGAACCGCATTTTACGGTGTTGGGATCAGTCCATACCGGAACGGCATCAGTGTTTCCGATCTCAAAATTTCCGTGACAGTATACATTTGAACATGTTGCAGTAGTTCTGTCCCATACCGGATCGGGTGTTATTCCGGGAGTAGGTGTTTTTGCTAGCGTTCCGAAAGTTATTTCCGCTATGCCATCAGGGTCGTTGCCTAAGTGATTCGGTGAATTGAAACCTCCGTCGAGAGGCAGATGACACTCATCACATTCAACAGGGGCAGAATACTCCGTAGAATCAAGATGATAAACATGAACCCCAACTCCTAATGTGCTTATATCATTTGACCCGTTAAGTGCGCTGGGAGGATTCGAATGTCCCGAAGCTCCGCCGTGACAAAGCCGGCAGTTCTGCGGACCGCCTGCTCTATCATGACATGTTATACAGCTTGATCCTGTTGTTCCTCCTTTGTAATCACCGCCGTGACAGGATTTGCATTGAGTAAGATTCCAGGCATTGTTATCGTAAATGTATTGTCCGTGAAAATTTGCAGAACTTTTTGAGGCTGCTGAAGTTGTGTCAGCCCAGCCTGACGGATGAACTCCAAGTTCCGGAGCAGGCGTGAGATTGTTTTCAACTTCGCTGCATCCGACATAACCCAAAGTAACTGTTATAATCAAAAAGAACAGCAAATAAAAAACCGTAAGCTTACTCTTTTTCAGAAATAATTTTAAATTATTGGTATTCATCATTTTAAATCCTTTCCGTTAATAATGTTGGGATTAAGATGACACTGAACGCAAACAGGATCCTGACCTGCTACATCGTGACATGACTGACAAGACTCTATATCCCTGCGTGCAAGCTGTGAATGCAATCCTCCGCCTGTATTCGGATCCATCGTTGCGAAATTCGGCTGTTCATGGCTTGAAGGTGCTATTCCGGTAACGGTGTTGCCTCCGTTCTGATGACAAGAAGCACAAAATTCAACGGGACTGTGACAGGTATTACACTCAAAGCTTTTCTGATTTGCATCGAGTCCGTGAGTGTAAAGATAATTTAAATTATGCGCCGTCGTCAGAGTCTGCAGATCACCTCTGTCGGTTCGTGTTGCGTTTTCTTTTGTATAATAAGGAGCGTAAAAATTATCCTTTGTATTATTGCCGCTGTAATCCAGCGGACTGTGACAGCTCTGGCAGAAGTTGTCACTGTGGCACATCATGCAGTTATTTTTTGAGCTGACTCCTGCAACGGTGGTATGCTCATTCAAAAAGTTTGTCTTAAGATGATCTTCGGGAATCAGGTTCGTCAGATTGGAATGACATGATTCACAGCTGTTTGATGCAGTCTGGTTATTATGACATGAATAACAGCTTTCCATTTCGGGAAATCCCGCCGCGCTCTCTTTAGCAAACTTTACTTTATCAAGATCTTTATGACAATCGGTACATTTTTTATCTTTAACATGGGCTTTATGAGAAAAGTAAAGCTCCCTGTCTGATGCACCAAGCTTTTTATAAACATTGTCATAGTGGCATAAATTGCACTGCTTGGTGTCCTTCACATCATGACAGCTTTCGCAGTCCTTCTTCTTAGGGTTAAGATTGTCTTTTGCCGAAGTGGAAGTCAGTGCTTTGACATGACAGTCCTCGCATTTTAATTCTGCATCAGTTACGTGCAGCTTATGATTAAACTTTATGATCTTGCTGTTATCATAAACCTGCTGAACCGCAATAACCTTTTCTTTCTTTTCATAAATATTTTTCTCTTTTGACAAATAAGCTGTGGTAGTAAGAAAGATAACTACACTCACAATAAACAGTAAATAGTACTTTGGAATTTTCATAATAGTTGAATTAAAATTTACTGAACAGACTATAAGTAATTCCCAATAAGAATCTTGAATCAATTGAATAAATTCTGTTGGTTATAAATTGTCCCTGGGCGTCAATGGTAAACTGCCGGTTAGGTCTGTATGTAATCCCCAGCATGCCGCTGAACTGGTTTTCCTTTTCGGTTGAATAATCACCGAGATTATAATTAGAATAATTCAGGTTGATAGTACCCGATAACTTCGAAGGGACAAGCTGGTAGAAAACATATCCCACAGCACCGTTTGATTCTCCTGAATATCCTGAATATCCAACATAGTAAAGACCATACCATGGATTCTTGAATCCTATCTGATATTTCATTGCATTGTCATCAATGTAAATTACGTCTGATAATGATGCAAATATATTCATACCGTTGGATAAAGTATAATCAACTCCTCCTTCGACCTGCTGATAATGTGACAGCGGCCAGAACTGAGCCATAGTCCAGAATGTAGTATTATAGGTTAACTGCGCTCCTCTGTACATGTAGTCTGCGTAGATCCTGAAGTTCTTTACCGGATAGCTTACGTTGAATTCCGCCTGATAGAATTTATCAATGTACAGATCATAATACGCCTTTCCGTAAACAACGTACTTCTGTTTACCTGTGTAGCTGAAATTTAAACCCATTAGCTGCTGATCCCTTGAGTCGGTTACAATTAATTCCTGAGTCGTATTAAATGCACTGTCAATCCTCGGTGCATAATACGGATCATACTTTTTTCTTTTTAAAAAATAACTGAGAGAACCGGTAAAGCCTTGATCTCCGTAATAATAAAATGATGAACCAAAAATAAAGTTGTTACTGAACTCGGGATAGCTTTGAAAATTATAATCACCCGGAGTCAGTGCACCTCCAAAAACACTAAGCTGATACTGCTTGTTCATGCCGGCTTTATATCTCAGGCTCAATCCGTCCACAGAACTGTTTCCCACTCCGGCAAATACATATTGTCTTCCGATCTTTACATCAAGAGCATTCCACAGATTTGATCCCTTTATGTATAAATTGTAAAACGAATAATCAAATCCGTCTCCTGATTCGTTCACGATATCTTCCTGTGTAAGCAAGGAAGTATTGAGACTCCATTTTTTTTCTGTAACTTCGAGCAGTAAATTCTGATATCCTTTAAGATGGGAAGTTTCAAAATCAGGGTTGGTACTGTCAGCTCTTTCCCATGAATAAAAATAAGTAGCAACCCTGAAATTCATTGATTGTGCGTGGACTAAAGAAGATGTTAAAAGAAAAACTAAAATTACTTCATATAAATATTTCATGATTACTCCGGTTTAAAATTTGTAGTGCAATCATTCAAAGTATTTCCTGAATCCATAAAAATTAGAATAATGAATCCTTTATTTATAATTCTTCCTTTAATGATAAATTTTCACACGTAGCATTTCTGTTAAGCACACTCCTTCTTAAGTTCAATCAGAACCGGATATACTTTTATTTTAAACTATAAAAAGAACAACTGACTTAAAATTATTCTTCTTTAGCCGGTTTAGGATGCTTTATTTTATCCCACATTGTATCATAATCAAAGGAAACAAAAGTCGGACTCTCCGAATTATGACACCCTGTACAAAACGCAGCTTTCTCAGTATGAATTATAAGACCTGCTTCCATTGCTTTTTGCTTGTCTTTCATGATCGAAAGCTTTTTATATTCCGATCCTGCTCCGTGACATGTCTCGCACTGTACGCCTTGGGTAATATCAAATGTTTCCTCAATCTTACCCGGATCCGCATCCGTGATAGTATGACATTTAAGACATGCCGGTGTTTCGACAGCAGGAGTTGAAGAACCTCCGGCTGCAGCTATACTATCGGCACGGGCTGATTGAAGAACTTTATATGCTTGTGAATGTTTTGAGTTTTCCCAGATTGAAAGCTGACTTCCCTGAGCTTCTGTTTTATGACAAGCACCTACACAGGAGGTCACTCCTACGTATTTTGCTTCCGACTGGGAATTCAAGGTTGAATAGTTGCTTGCAATAATAATTGCTACAGCGGTTAGAAAAACCACTATCAGAACAATGATTTGCTTTTTCATAATTAATGTATTTTAGATTTATAAAATATTTTAATAAAATCTTTGTAGCAAATATAATGTTTTATTTCTATAAATATAAATTATTTTTAAACTCATACCTCATATCTGATACCTCATACCTATTTCGACATCTCCTTAAGCTTTTTTCTCTTTTCCGTTAACAAAGAACTGATCAGATCATAATTATGTACATATATGCTCTGATGCGAATTTATATCAGACACAATTTTCTTAATGCTTTTTAATTCAGTCTGCTGTTCATCCGTCAGTTCAGAAGTATTCAGATTATTAATAAGTTCATTAACCTCACCCGATAATTTCTTTACATCACCTTTCCATTCGCTCATCATTTCATCATACCCGGCGTCGTGACATTTCAGGCAAATTTGATTATCCGGTTTAATTACTTTATCGGAAGAAATGTGACAGTCAATGCAGCCCGACCCGCCGACCTTCATGAAATCAGGCTGATCTCTTTTCAGATAACTGCCTTCATATACCTGATTCTGGAACGAGTGGCATTTTTCACAGCTCTCATTACTCTTGTTCTGAGAATGGTGACAACTGTTGCAGCTTTCCTTGCTCATAGTAAGCTCGCCGTGCTTGTTTACATTAGAGTGGCACCGCGAGCAAGCCACTTTATTTTCAACTATGTGCTTATTATGTGAAAAGTCCATTCCGTATTTTTTAACGGAAATTTCCTGAATGCCGGAATGACATCTGTAACATTCGTTTGGTATTACATCAGAACTCGATTTGAATTCAGGTAAATTAGATGAAGTTCCGATCACACTTAAAGCTTTTTTCATGAGGTCATAGCTTGCTACAAGCAGCTTGTCCGAAAACTGAACATTGTGAACACTCTTTCCAACTTCCACAAGTCTGAAATTATGATTAGCCTCTTCCATGTATTTCAATGCTTCAGCTTTATTTGAACTGTTTGAATTTTGTATCTGAGGATTAACAGCATTATAAATTGTCTTAATTATTCCAAGTCGTTTCATTGAAGTTGTTTCCCATTCCTTCAAAAGATTATCATATCCCGGTCCGTGACATTTTTCACATGAGCTGCCTTTAGCCATTGATGTGTTAATATCCATCTTATCCATTTCGTGAAATATATGACAGCCTTTGCAGTTGATTCCGTTCATAAACATTGAGCTCGGAGATTTATCAACATTAAATCCGTTTTCCCCGCTGAAAAGACTTACCTGCGAAGTATGAGCATTTGAATGACAACTGTTGCAGTCCGGACTTGCATTGGGGTCTATCTTCTGAATCTTATGTTCTATCTGCGAATGACAGTTTGAGCAGTCAAGACTGTGTTTGCTGATGTGGGTGCTGTGCATGAGTTCAATGTTATCATACTTATCAAGCCTTTCTGTTTCAAAATGACACTGGAAGCATCTTTCTTTACCTACGTTACCGGTTCCCTCAATTACATTGCTGTGGCAGCTGGCACATTCAATTTTGTTTTCAACAATTGAAACGTGATTATACCTGAGATTGGTAAGCTGCTCTTTTGATTTATCATTAAAATCATGACATGTGTTGCAGTTTGAAAGCTTGTCGTATTTATGCTCGGGGTCGGAAGATTTTTTAAAGTGACAGTTTGTGCATGTAGAAACTGTTACTTCCATATGCGTACCTTGAACGATCTGCGAATGACAGCTCACGCATTTTAAAGTCTTGCCCCGTCTCTGCTCGCTTAGATGGTTTTTATGACTGAACGATATTCCTTTGAAATCATAAGTGGAATCCTGCAGAGACTGCTTTTCATGACAGCCTGACCTTGCACATGTATTGTCCGGGATTTCAGCAACCGGTTTTCGTTTTTTATATGTTAATGAAACATAACTGACAATCTGAACAAGTCCATTGAGCTTCCCTTTAATCGTTCCCGTCAGGCCCGGTTCAAAATGACATTCCACGCAATCTACTTTGTTATGAGCCGATGTCTTCCAGCTCTGATAAAAAGTTTCCATGTAATGGCACGTCGGGCAAAATGAAGGACGCGATGTATATTCGGCAGCTGCAGCAAAAAGAATCAGGAATAGTCCGACATAAATTCCCGACATGAGAAAGAATCTCTTCCAGCCCTTTACGTTCTTAAAAAACCTTTTTACCTTGACGGGCTTTTTTGTTACTTCGTCTGTTTTCTTTTCCTCATCCATTATGTTAATTTAATTCTTAATGCTTATTCTTAAACTGGCAGTACCAAAAAATTTTATATCAAATGATAATTTATTCATCTAAAAAGTATCTCACTTTGTGCTGACCACTTAACCCAAATAAACCTTATTTCTTTTTTTTAACCTTAATAGGAAATAAATTCATTAAAAGTTAACCTTATTACCTTATTTCTTGTGCTTGAGTGTCGTGAAAACAAATATTTAAAATAAGGTAATAAGGTTTACATCATTTAGGTTTTTCTATTAAGGTTAAAAAATTCATAATAAGGTTGAAAATTTTTCTATCTTTAGCAAAAATAATTTTCTTACAATTTTGAGTAGAATTTAATTTGTAACTGAATAACTCAAAACTCATAACTCAAAGCTCATAGCTCATGACTCATAACTGTCTTTTTCTTCAGTTTTTTCAATTTCTTCAATTTCTTCAAGTTCAAGAGGATGCTCTTTTTCCATTTCCTCCTTTGTTAACAATCCCGTTAACCATGCTTTGTTCATCGGATAGACATCCGGGTTCAGAAAAACAAAGTAAAAATGCCAGACTAATATTGCCAGACTTGCGAGTATCGCTTCATAATAGTGAATTGCAGTCGCTATATCCATTCCCGTATTGGAAAAATATTTAAAGAAAAAATCCTTGAACCATAGCACGAAACCTGTTGCTCCCATTATGACTGTTCCCCATACCACCGCCCAGTATTCCATTTTTTCTATGTAGCTGAATCTTCCGAACCTCGGCTTTTCAGATTTCTTTCCGGTCAGATACTGCATTGAGTCTTTCAATTCTGTAATATCAGTTTTGCGCGGCAAAAAATCCTTTAAAAGCTTTCTTCCTCTTTTATTAAAAGCAATATAAATTAAATGGTAAATTGAAACTGCAATCAGAACAACTGAAGCCACCCTGTGAATTATGCCTCTTGCTTCAAAAGCATTTTCACCGATAATGTAAACTATCCATCTCACCCACCATGCTTCGGGAAATTTAAGCCAGAAGCCTGTAATGACAAGTACAATAAAACTTGATAAAAGAAAAAAGTGTTGTATCCTTTCGTTCCTTGACATTCGTAAGTATTTTTCTTCACTGTTCATGATTTTTTTCTTAAACTGATTTTCTTTCTGTAATCTAAAATGTTGTGCAGCAGCATAAACCCGATTGTAGCTACAATTAAAAATATATAAAACCTTGTTATCCAGAATGTCCATGGCGAATCTTTCCTGACATCCGTCAAATGTATCTTCGAAGATATCAACACATCCGTCGCTCCGGGATGACATTTACCGCAGGTCTTTGATAGATTATTCTTACTTATAGTTGACAAGGAATCTGTAGAAGGTCTGACATTATGATTCCCGTGACAACTTTCGCAATTAGCGGCTTCTTTTAATCCTCCCCTTGTAGCAAGTCCGTGAAAACTCTCTTTGTATGTTTCACTTACCCGCGTTGGTAATTCATTTCTTTCCGTCAGTTCGACCGATGCATGACAATTTGAACAGAGATTTATTATATCGTTAGACTTCTCAAGCTTATTCTCAAGATCTTTGGAAATTATACCGTGATTACCATGACAGTTATTACAAGTCGGAGCATCTATGTTACCTTCAGTTACACCGATATGATGAATGCTCCCTGTATAATCCTTGAACTGATCCACGTGACAGTTAGACTGTCCGCATGTATTGGCAATATTTTTCTTGCTTATCTTTGAATCCGGATTATCCGCTAATTCCATCTCGTGTGCGCCGTGACAATTTGAACATGTAGGCGCATCCAGATTTCCTTCCAACAAAGCTTTATAGTGAACACTGTTCTGATATCCCGTAATGAGCTCTTCTTCACCTTTGTAATTTTTGTGAGCGATCTTTCCGTCTTTATGGCAGCTCAGACATTTATCCGCAAGATTTAACTTGGAAAATTCATCCGACAGCAATGTTGATTTTATATCATGTTCACCGTGACAATCCGAACAAACCGGAGCTTTGTCATTTCCTTTTAATAATTCCTGACCATGCTTTGATTTCTTAAAATTATCCGTCACATCCTTATGACACTTGCCGCACGTTTCAATCTGTCTCGCCAGCCGGGTTGCTGATTTCGGATCTTCCGGATTCTGAATCATGTGATCACCATGACAATCCACACAACCTGCTGCTTCCTTCTCACCTTTTTCTAATGAAGCATGAACGCTTGTTTTATACTTTGAAACGAAGCTTGCCGAACCTTTTGCATCTCCCGGAAACAGTTTCTGATTCAAATGACAGTTAAGACATCCTTCCGATTCTATCGAAATCTTGCTTGTCAGTATCTTATGAGAGCCGTGACAGTCAGTACAGACCGGAGCATTTGCATTTCCGCCTTTCAATACAGTATGATGAATGCTGTTTTTAAATGCCATCTGATTTTCATTGTGACATTTGCCGCAAACATTTGATACCTGGCTTTTCGGAATCTTAACCGTCTCATGTCCACCCTTATGACAGCCGTCACAACCAACATTGTTCATAGCATGAACACTCGAGCTGAACTGCTGTATGTTCTTCTTCTGATGACACTCCAGACAGTTTTCAGTCTGGTTTTTCAGTAATTCTTTTACCGGAGTTGTTTCATGCTTTGTGTGACAGTCATAGCAGTCAACTTCATTATGCACGCTTTTTTCAATTCCCTTTAAATCATCATGACATGTTGCACATTTTACTTTTTCACGTGTCTTTGAATGGGGAATCTCGTCCGGGTTGTATCCAACGTGACAGTCATTACATTCGGCACCGCCGTGAACCGATTTCTCATAAAGCTTTTTGTCAATAAATAACGAAACTATCTTTCCATCCTTTTCATAAGTCAGTTCAGGATCCTCATGACAGGATATGCAAAGTTCATCTTCCTTTGAGCCGCTGAGGGATTCATTTTCGGATAAAGCCATCAGCATTGCAAAAGCAAATACGGTAAAAAATATTAGTACAATCTTTTCAAAAGATTTTTTCAAGTTTATTTTTTTTGAAAGATAGAGTTTATGTATCCCGACAGCTCGCTTAGTTTCAAAGGCTCGGACATATTTTTTATATTAGACTTATTGCTGTTTTCCGAATCAAGTGACGGCAGGCATACAATCGAAATATCCCGGTATTTTTCTTTTATCTTTTCTCTTAAATCGAAATCAATGTCCTTGTCCAAAATAAGACAATCAATATGCTCATTAAAATTTTCTACAAATTCATAATTAATATCTTCACTTCTGGTACATGTAACATTATATTTAGAATCCGTTAACGATTTCTTGATTAATGCGCAAATTTCGGGTTTCAGACACAGTATATGGATTCTTCTCGGGTTCATTTGATAAAATTACTATACAGAATCAAAATCAATCCATATGCCACCAGTAAATATTTTAGTTATTCAGCTCCGGAAAGAATATAGCTTAAAAACAGCTCAAAAATTAATATTTTGCTAAAAAAATTAAGAAAGGAATGGGTTACCAAATTAATTGTAGAGTTATTCTACAAAATTTGTGTGAAATGGGGTTATTATTTAGATGTGCTTTTTACCGGTTGTACTTTCATTTGTCATTCAAGATTATATTCCCATATCTTCTTATAAAGCGTCTTGCGGTCAATGCCCGGTATGTGTGACGCCTTTAGCTTTTTCCAGTTATGTACCTCGAGTATTTACATCCCAGTCCTTAGTTTATACTGAATGAGAGAATAGCATTTAGTTTTGAAAAGAAAATTCATAAGTTTATATCATTATTAAAAGAAATAAAATGGAAGCATACAAAACAAAAGCAAAAGTTAAAAAAAATCATAAAGTTCACATAGACAATGTACCTTTTGATGACGGACAGGAAGTGGAAGTTGTTATTTCAGTCAGCAAGAAAAATGAACATGATAATGAACTGAAAGATTCTCTGGTAGGATCAGTCATAAAATATGATAACCCTTTTGAACCTGCTATAACTACACAAGATTGGGAATTGATAAAATGATGTTGTTGGACACTCATATATTTATTTGGCTTGTAAACGGAGACGAAAAACTTTCAGAAAAATCTAAAAATATTATTAAGGCAGAACAGAACAAATATTTATCAGTAATCTCATGCTGGGAAATTTCTTTACTATTGGAAAAAGACAGAATGAAATTAAAGTTTTCTTATGATGATTGGATTCAAAGTTCTTTATCAGCATATAATGTAAAACTAATCAATCTTGATCTGGATATTATACTAACTTACCACAAACTCTCTAATTTTCATAGCGATCCGGCTGATAGGTTAATTTCAGCAACTTCAATTTGTAAAAATATACCGCTTCTTACTTTCGATAAAAAGTTGATTGAATACAAAGGTTTAAATATTGTAATAGTTTAAAATATCGTTTCAAGCTAAAATTACTTTATTACCCCTTACTTTATCATTCAAGATTATATTCCCTTATCTTCTTATAAAGCGTCTTGCGGTCAATTCCCAATATGTGTGACGCCTTCAGTTTATTCCAGTTATTTTCCTCGAGTATCTTCCTGATATATGAAATTTCAATGTCCTTAAGTCTTTCTACTCCGTTGAAGTTCATAAATGAATTGCCAATATTTTCCGATCCTCTTAAAAACTTGAAACTGTTACTGTCAATTTCATCCGTTACAGAAGTAATAACGGCTCTTTCTATTACATTTTCCAGTTCCCTCACATTTCCCTTCCAGTCGTTGTTGATCAATACTTCCATTCCGGAAGCATTGATCGATAAATTCCGTTCAAGTTTTATGGAGAGTTTTTTCAATATGTGATTAGCTAAAATTGGGATTTCCTCTCTTTTCTCATTTAGTGTCGGAAGAGAGATTGTAACTGTTGAAATTCTGTAGAATAAGTCTTCACGGAATTTCTTCTGCGAAATCAATTCCTGTAAATTCTGATTAGTTGCGGAAATTAATCTGACATCTACTTTTTTAATTTTATCACTTCCAATTGGTTTTACTTCCCAGTTTTCAATAACTCTCAGTAACTTTGACTGCAGGTTAAAAGGCATCTCTGCTATTTCATCCAAAAATAATGTACCTCCGTTTGCCTGTTCAAAGACTCCTTTCTGAGAATCCGAAGCACCTGTGAAAGCTCCCTTAGTATGTCCGAAGAGTTCACTCTCCAGCAGTGTTTCAGGAATTGCACTGCAGTTAATTGCGACAAATGGACAGTTGTTTCTGCTGCTGTTAGTATGTATCGCTCTGGCAACTAATTCCTTCCCCGTTCCGCTTTTACCTTCCAGCAAGGTATTTACCTTTGTCTTCGCAACATTTTTGATCATCTCAAAAACGCGCTGCATTTTCTTGCTTTTACCGATAATACCGCTGAAGGAGTAATCTTCATCAATCCGGAATTTAAGATCTTGTAACTGCTTGGTGAGACGGACTCTTTCAATTGCTTTATCAATTTTTACCGAAAGCTCTTCCAGATGAAAGGGTTTGCTGATATAATCAAATGCTCCGTTTTTCATTGATTCTACTGCTGAATCTATAGAGCCAAATCCGGTTATCATAATAAATATGGAATTTTCCGGTTTGCATTTTAATAAATCCAAGCCGGTTACATCAGGCATCTGAAGGTCTGATATTATAATGTCATATTCTCCCTGCTCAATCTTTTCCTTTGCCTCAATGCTGTCGTTAAACTGATCGGCTTTGTACCCTTTTCGTGCAAGGATTTTTGCTATCAACTTTGTTGAATTGGGTTCATCATCTACGACAATGAATTTTAGATTGTCACTCATTCTGATATTATTTATGCTAAAAAATACATTTTTTTATTTCTACATGCATTGATTTAAATCATGTAATTATATGATTTTTATCATATCAATTGTGTTACCCCAAAATCACATATTTACAACATTGGATTTTTATCAAATATTAAATAAAAAACCCGCTTTAATTTACTAAAGCGGGTTTCTCTAATCAATGGAAGAATAGATTTAACTTTATTCAGGATCTTATTTTACAAGTATCATTTTCTTCGTTTCAGTGAAATTACCGGCATTAATCTTATAGAAATATACGCCGCTGGATACTTTTGCTCCTGCATTATCAACCGAATTCCAGTCAACCTTATACTTACCGGCATTCATTTTTTCATTTACCAGCGTTTTGATTTCCCTTCCGTTAATGTCATAAATTTTAATCACTACATTAGTCAGCTTTGGCAGCGAGAAATCAAACTTTGTAGATGGATTAAACGGATTCGGATAATTCTGTGAAAGTTCAAATTTTCCCGGTACTTCAGTTCCCGATGCCGGCATAATTCCGGTTAATACCTGCTTTGATCTGATCAGCACATCTACTGAAAATTTAGGATTATGCATTCCGCGCTCGCTTCCTTCAAATACAAGGAGATAATTAAAATATGCCTGTCTTAAAGTAACATTATTGGAATCTGCAGCAATTAATTGCCAGGATACTGAATCCACACCTACAGGAGGTAATGCCATTCTAAGATTTCTTAAACATCCGTCAACTTCAGTAACCCATGGTTCAATAGTACCGTCACCGTCATAATCATAAGGAGCTATGAACTGGTCAAATCTTGTTTTCCCAAAGTGACAGCTCTGACATGCCGCAAGATAATCAAAGTCATTCTCATCATTATGTATGCTCATAGTGTGACCACCGACCTTATCCCTATTAACCAGTGCTGTATCCGTCGGAGGCATGTGACACTTAACACAGGAATTTACAAGAAACTCCTTGTGTGCAGTACTTTGATAAGGAGGTCCTCCGAATGTAGCAACGTTTTCAGCTTGATAAATATCAGCCTGACCTGAATGGTGCGGTCCCCAGTTTGCTGAAGTTACTCTTGTTAAAGTATATGTGTTAACGTTTCTTCGCGCCTTATGACAGTTCATACATACTTCTCCTTTGCCAACATTGCTATATCTGTATCCGTTTGCCAGTGTATCTCCGCTAACGGGACCTTTTCTTAATTGATTATCAGGACCGCCGTGTGGATCATGACATACCGCGCAAGTAACATTTACCTGTTTAGCTACAGTAAATCCGTTTGTGTTTGTTCCTTTTGAATCGGTATAATTAACGTATCCGGTTCCGTCATGACATCTTATGCAGTTATCTAAGTTATTTGTACCGTTATTATTTTGTGCAAAAGAGTTGCTCCATACAATTTCCGAGTGCAATGAATGTTCCCATTGCTGGAATATCGGAGCTTCGGGCGGTTCATCGTGACATTTTCCGCAGGCACCCGCTTCTAAGCTTTTTGCAATCTTATTTGTATCGCCTCCGCTTAAAACGTGTTCGCTTCCCGGTCCGTGACAGCTTTCACATCCGACTCCTGCAAAAGCAACAAGTGATGGGAATCTGTTCTTTAAAGAGTCCCAGTTTGACGGCTTCGGTGGGGAATAATTACTCCATACCCAGCCCAATTGTCTCGCTTTGTCATCAAATCCATTATTTTCAGCTACAATATTCTGATCATATCCGGTAGTGTGGCATTTAAAACAGCTTGTCCCAAAGAAAGGACTCCCGGCTGTAATGTTTCTTTTAAAGTTGGTAGCATGATCGGAAACTTTCCATTTATCAAAAATTTCGATAAACTGCGGAGTTGATCCGTGACAGCTCATGCAGTTAGGATACTGAGCAAAGACACCATCAAATCCTCCTGTTCCAACATATTTTGAGCTGTAGATCGTTGTCATAGTGTCTTTTGTACCTGTGGATGTAGTGATCGAAACATTTATTTCATAAGTACCGGTGGAATCAGCTTTGAACTTTGACCACCAGCTCAATCCCGTTACAGGAATTAATGTTGCGTTTGAACCCACAGGTTTTGAAATAAAAGTCCAGTTTGCATTTGAAATTGCTGAAGTATCGCCGAAATTCCAGGCTCTTACATAAACATAAGTTCCTTTTGCAACCGTATTTAATCCGCTTGCTACGGTTGAATCAGCCGTAAAAGCCGAATTTTCTTCAAGCATATGCGGTGTCACGTACGAAGATACGATTTTTACCCTTGGAACCGCAAAGATAATCCCGGAACTAAGTACGAGAATCAAAATAGTAAATAACCTTTTCATTTTCTTTCCTCCATTGATATATTTATTAAGTTTTTCATTTTTTTTGATTTACCTACTATTAACTCAATTGATATGCCAATTTAATTCGTGTTTTCCATTACAAAATGAAGGATAAGCTTATATAATTTGTGGAAAATATCTACAATCAAAGTGAACATTCTGATTGAAGTCACAAATATAATATTTTTGTGGAAATTACGGACATCAATGAAATAATTTGGGGAATATCTAAACATAATCACATCCGTCCAAAACGTTACTTAACCACAAAGAGCACAAAGAATGCGCAAAGTGCACAAGGTTAAAAAATTTAAAAAAAATTAAATTTTGTGATCTTTGTGCCTACTTTGTGGTCTTTGTGGTTGAAATAATATTCACATAGAAATAAAATATGACAACAGGGATGTTCTCTAAAAGTTAATGTGGAATGCAGAATTAAGAAATATTTTAACGATTATTCTTATCATAAAAATTGTTTTGGACGGCAATGAAACATAATTCATTTCCTGAAATTACTTCCCCCTGTTATTTCAGCTGTTATGTATGTTGTTAGATCAACAAATACTTTTTTATTCACAACCTGGCATTGAAAATGTAGCTATTTGTGAAAACAAATTTTTACTTTAACCTAAAAGTCAGGAGAAGTTATGAAAAAAACATTACTAATTTCAATAATGTTATTTCTGGGATTGGTGTTATATTCGTTCAATAATGCTGATGATACAGATCAGACACCATCTTATATTGGAACTCAGGGATGTGTTTGTCACAACAGCGGTTATATTACACCCTGGAAAACAACATTGCATTCACAAATCCATATGACGCCTGGCCCGAATACTGTCAGACCAAGCTGGACAGGAAGTGTAAGTATGGGTTCCTCTTTTGGAAATGCAACTGTTTCTTTAAGTTTAGTCGGAGGAACTTATAAAGCAACCTTAAATCCGTCTTCGGGATCACCTGTAACTTATGATATTGTATATACTTACGGAGGCGGCTGGAAGCAAAGATATCTTGTAAGAATCAGCCAGAGCTATTACATTCTTCCAATTCAATATAATTTAGCAGGCTACAAAAACAATTCTTCAGGAACATGGGCTGTATATAATGCTAATACATGGTTTTCAGCCACAGGAACTCTTTTACCTATAAATAATACTTTCCTAAAAAAATCTTACGACAAAAATTGTTCCGGATGCCATGTGACAGGTAATGATGTGGTAAAAAATATTTCCGGAGCTGATACTTCATGGACTGCAACCTGGGTAAATAGTGACAGCACAAACAATAAAACAGGTTGTGAAACATGTCATGGTCCCGGAAGTGATCACGCAGCTGCACCAAGTTCGGGAAATATATTCGGTCCTGTTAAAATGAATGCTGCAGGATTGCAAAGACAACAAGAGCTCTGCGGTCAATGCCATATAAGAGGTGCAAGTTCTAATTTTACTTATGAATTCCCCTGGAAAGAATCAGTAGACAGTATTTATCAACCAGGTCAGGTTTTATCAGACTTTATGGTTCCATGGCAAAATTATCCTAATACTACCGGAGGACCAGGGACTTGGCCCGATACCATGACTTCAAGGCAACATCACCAGCAATATCAGGATATGAGTTACTCTGCTCACGATAATCAAATGAACTGTTATAAATGTCACGATCCGCACAGAATTGTAAACAATTTGCCCCATCAGTTAAAATTGAGTTCGGATAGTAACAGTGTTTGCTTACAATGTCATACTAATTTTGGAACAGTTGGCAATCCGAATATATCCAGAATAACTGCTCATACAAAACATTCTTATGATCCTTTAAATCAGAATCAATCAGGCGGTACTTCAAGATGTGTGACTTGTCATATGACAAAAACTGCTATTACTGCTCTTCCTTATGATATTAGTGCACACAGCTGGAAAATTGTCAGACCAATAAAAACATTGCAAAAACTTGGAGTTTCATCTCCAACACAGGGAATGCTTAATACGTGCGCTGTCGGTTGTCACAGAAATCCAAATTCATCTGCAGGTACAGGTAATGTGCCGGCTTTAGGAGTAGGAACCGATCCCACGCTGACTAACTGGAGAGAGCCAACTGATTCATTGCTTGCAGATACTTTGAACAGATTTTTCAACAGGCAAATTTGGACTGTAGGAATTCAGCAAACATCTGATGTAATACCGGATAATTATGATCTGAGTCAGAATTATCCTAATCCGTTTAATCCAAGTACAAAAATCAAGTTTACAATTCCAAAGACTGATTTTGTTTCATTAAAGATCTATGATATTTTAGGTAAAGAAGTCTATACATTGATCAGTCAAAAAATGTCTGCGGGAATTTATACTGTTGACTGGAATTCTATTGATTATTCAGGAGATTATGTTTCGAGTGGAGCTTACTTTTACAGAATGATAACACAAAATTATGTTGAAACAAAGAGAATGATGCTTGTCAGGTAATTACTCAATTTTTTTTATCATAGCCCGCTTAAACTTAGGCGGGTTTTTTATTACCAACTTCTGAAACTGCACGACATGGTGAGCAGACATTCTTGCCTGTCATTTTTAAAAGTTAATGAAACTATAATCATGTAAAAAATTATTTTTGATAAACTATTTATTGTTAAAATCTTAAACACTAAATCATCATGAAAAATTTAAAATACGTTTTGTTTACGGCTTCACTCCTTGCTTTATTATTTTTTATCAGTATTACATTATACAGTAACCCCGACGGCAGAACAGGCAGAACATTAAAAACCTCTACCTCGGGCTGCGGAGGATGTCACGGCTCTTCAGCAACTACCGATGTATCTGTGTTGCTGAACGGACCTGATACGGTCACAGCCGGAACTACAAGACAATTTTCACTCACAATTTCAAAGCCTTCCAAATTAGGTGCGGGCTTGGATATTGCAACACGCAGCGGAGTCCTGGCTCCTGTTTCATCTAACATTCATCTTGCTAACGGTGAGCTCACACATAACTTTGATATTCCGATGACATCCGGTTCTGTTACCGTTCAATTTAATTATACAGCTCCGGCTACTCCTCTAACTGATACTCTCTGGGCTACCGGTCTTGCTACCAACAGTGATGGAGGAACAGGAGGTGACGATTGGAACTGGGCAATAAGTAAAAGAATAACCGTCAGGCTTCCAACCGGAGTTTCACCTGTAAATTCAACTGTAAATGATTTCAGACTGAATCAAAATTATCCGAATCCGTTTAATCCAGTCACAAAGATTTCGTACGAGCTGCCTGTAACGGATTTCGTTTCGTTAAAAGTTTTCGATTCAAAGGGAAATCAAATTGCTACATTAGTAAATCAGAAACAGATTGCCGGACTTTACAATATTATGTTTAACGGATTGAATCTTTCGAGCGGAATTTATTATTATGAAATGAAAGCAGGTAATTTCAGGCAGGTAAAGAAAATGACTCTGCTGAAATAAAATTTGATTTTTTAGCGGATATCGAAGGTCTGAAATTTCTACAATGATTATTAACTTATTAATCTATTAATCTGTTAATCTATTAATCTATTAACCTATTAATCTATTAACCTATTAATCTATTGCTAATCTAATAATGCTGTAGAGAGATTACTCAATTATTAAAAAAATTGTAGAATACTTTCCAATCTTAAAATCTTATGAATCTTATAAATCTTATGAATCTTACGAATCTTATGAATCTTACGAAACCGGAAACACCAGTTTAAATTTAGTACCCTTTCCAATTTTGGATTCGGCAATTATTTCACCATTATGCTCATTTATTACGCGCTTTGCGATTGCAAGACCCAGACCGGTTCCTTTTCCGTAACCTTTTGATGAATAAAACGGAAGAAATATTTTTGAAAGATTTTCTTTGGAAATGCCAATGCCATTATCTGAAATCTCCACAATGACTCTATTACCGTCGCTGTATGATTTAATGTTTATTTCACCATCTTTGGGTATCGCCTGGAATGCATTTGTAGTAATGTTTGATATCACTTCCTCCAGCTGCGAGCTGTCAAATTTGAACTGTGGCAAATCTTTCTGAAGGCTTTTTTTGATTTTGATTTTTTTATTTTCAGATGTGAACTTAAAGTCCGAAGTCACTTTTTGGATGACTTCATTCATGTTGTTAATCTTTTTTTCAGTTTGAAGAGGACGTGAGAAGTTTAGCAAATGCCTTATTGACTTTGTAATCCTTATCGCTTCATCTAAAATTGTCTTCAGCTCTTCATATTCCTTGTCATCTTCTTTTTTGTCTAACAGAAGAAAATCCGCATTCCCGGAAATTATGTTCAATGGATTTGAAAGGCTGTGAGCAATACTCGATACAACTTCCCCGATCAATGCAAGGTTTTCCTTTTCACGTAAATCTTTTTCAAGTTTCTTTAAAAGAGTAACATCCCTTATAATTCCGACTGAGCCGATGATATTATGTTCTTCACTTTGAATGGCAAACCGAGTTAAGCTCACATTTTTGATTTCCCCGCTTTTGGTTAATCTTTCTGTTTCATAATTTGCCAGAAACCCCTTTTCCTCAACTTCCCTGATGAGAAATTCTTTTTCCCCCTTTGCCAGAAGATAATCAGGAATTAGTACAGAAAAATCTTTTCCGGTTATTTCAGATTTCGAATATCCGAAAATATTTTCCGCGCCTTTATTCCAGAGAAATATCTTGTAATCATTATCAAAACCAATAATTGCATCAATTGAATTTAAAATTATATCTGAAAAGAATTTTTCGTGAGCAGATTTACCTTCTTTGACAAGGTTAATCATCTGATGAATGACCTTTTCAATTTCACTGATTATTTTGTCAATCTCATTATCCGGAAGATTATACTTCTCCTTAAAACTGTTCCTGAGAAACTCTTCCGCTTTCTTTAACTCGATTGTAACCATGCTTTCCATATATTGTAGTCTGATTTAGTTTTTTGCTCTGATAGTAACACCGGTTGTTAAAATATTTTAAAAAATGAGAAAAATATTTCTTCCGGTAAATGACAGAGATCACTGTTTATATGAGCCTCTTTGAAAAAGAGTAATATTATAAACGAAGCATTAAAAAGAAGTGTTAAAATTAATTTGTTTCCAGTACTTTTCCAGCTGTCTCATGGTCAAAACCCTTAGAGATCAAATACCTGTAGCATTTATTTTTCTTATCTGCTGCATCTCTATACCTGATTTTCTTTTCATATTTCTTTAACACCTCCGCGGCTAAACCGATTACCTTATCATCCGAATAATTTTCATTAACAGTCGCCTCTATCAGCTCCTTTTCAATTCCCTTTTCAAACAGTTTCAGCTTTGCCAGACGCTTACCTATCGGTTTGCTGTTTAGTCTGTCGTCAAGATAATTCTTCGCATAAGCTTTATCATCTAAATATTTTTGCTTTTCCAATAGCTCAACAATTTCGTCTATTATTTTATATGAAATTTTCTTCTGTTTTAATTTTTTTACAATCTCTTTTTTACTTCTTTGCTTATAGGCAAGTAATGAGTAAGCGATCTTTTTCCCGAATCCAAACTCATCGAACTCCTTTATTTCGCTTGCTTTAACGTCATCAATCTCATCTTCCGTCCTTAATCCGAATTTCAAAACCGTATCTTCATACAACCCGAAGGCAAATTCTCCGTCGAGAAAAATGTTGTATCGGTGTTTGTCTTTCTTCTGCTTTTCTATCTTTGTTATTTTCATTGATATAAAATGACAATTGCCGCTTTTTTTATTTACCACAAAGGCTCGAAGACACAAAGGATTAATGAATAATACTTTGTGCCTTTGAGCCTTTGTGGTTAATGATCTATATTTAGAAAATTCTCTATTTCTTCTTTGCTAAGACTTCCTCTTTTTTAGCATCTTCTTTCTTAACTTCTTTTCCGTTAGTTGAATTCTCCGGAATATCTGTCATTCCAATTGACGCTCTGACTTCATTGTAAAGTTTTTTCAGCGCTTCCCTGTCTTCCTGCAGAAATTTCTTCACACCGTCGCGTCCCTGCATCCTGTTTTCTCCATACTGGAACCATGCACCTGATTTTTTTATTATTTCTTTGTTCACGGCAAGATCTATAAGATCACCGAGTTTTGATATTCCTTCATTATAAATTATATCAAACTCAACTTCCTTGAAAGGCGGTGCAACTTTATTTTTCACAATCTTCACTTTAGTCCTGTTGCCGATCACATCTGTTCCTTCCTTTATCGCAGCGATCCTTCGTATATCCATTCTTATTGATGCGTAAAATTTCAATGCCTTGCCTCCTGTAGTAGTCTCAGGACTTCCGAACATTACACCGATCTTTTCTCTCAGTTGATTTGTAAAGATCAGAACTACATTCGATTTTGATACTGCAGCAGTTAATTTTCTCAATGCCTGAGACATCAGCCTCGCCTGCATTCCCATTACAGAATCACCCATCTCGCCTTCGATCTCGGCTCTCGGTGTCAGTGCTGCGACCGAATCCACAACAATTACATCAAGCGAATTGCTTCTCACAAGCGTCTCGCAAATTTCCAGCGCTTGCTCACCATACTCAGGCTGGGAGATGAGTAAATTGTTGACATCTACACCAAGCTTTTGTGCATAACCTGTATCAAGCGCATGCTCCGTATCAATGAAAGCTGCAAGTCCTCCGTTCTTCTGAGCTTCTGCAATTATGTGAAGACAAATGGTTGTTTTCCCGGAAGATTCCGGTCCATAGATTTCCATTATTCTTCCTCTCGGAACACCGCCGATTCCCAACGCCGCATCCAATGAAATTGAACCTGTAGATATAGATGCTAACTTCTGAATCGGTTTATCACCAAGCTTCATTATCGCGCCCTTGCCATGATCTTTCTGAATCTGCTCCAGTGCCATCTCGAGCGATTTTAATTTTGAATCTCTGTCTTCTGCCATTATTTTTAAAAGTTTAAGATTAGTAATTTGAAGTGATTCAATATATTGAATTACTTTCAAACTTAAAATGTGATTTTGAATTCAAAAGAATTCATTACAATTTATGATAACTAATCCGGTTTGTCAAATTGTAAAATAGGTGGTTTGTGAAAATGAAGCTTTAGTTTATTTCCAAATTATCAGCGGCGGAGAAATTTACTTCAAATTCAATTGGAAATTTTTAGTTCATTAGCTATTTTTGTTAAAAAAAAAAGGAGAAAAAAATCATGAACCCCACCCGTATTATTTTTACTGTCATTCTTTTACTTACATTACAAACATTTTCATTTGCGCAGACAGAAGCAGAGATGAAAGCATGGACAGATTACATGACCCCCGGAATGCCTCATGAAATGCTTGCAAAATCAGACGGCGAATGGACCGGAATTACAACAATGTGGATGGCTCCGGGAGCACCTCCCCAAACTATGGAAGGTACAATGAACAATAAGATGATACTTGGAGGAAGATACCAGTATTCAACTTACACAGGTACTATGATGGGTATGCCTTTTGAAGGAATAAGTATTGTAGGATATGATAATGCTCAGAAAAAATACGTCAGTACCTGGATTGACAATATGGGAACCGGTATAATGAACATGACCGGAACCTGGGATGATGAATCAAATTCAATAACATTCACGGGGAACATGATTGATCCCCTGACCGGAAAAGATTGTCAGGTAAGGGAAGTATTTAAGATCATTGATGATAACAATCATGTTATGGAAATGTATGATAATAAAACCGGAACGGAAACGAAATCTATGGAGATAAAATTTACCAGAAAGTAATTAAACCGAACTTACTATTCTTAACAAAAAAACCGGTAAGTGTCAGTTTACCGGTTTTTTTTTATTATTTAAACTAATAATCTGAAGCCAGCTTGCTTAAACCCAGATTTTTCATACAATCTATCAAACTTCTTTAAACGCAAAGTAAGCAAAGGTTTCGCAAAGTTCACAAAGAAATTTTTTCTTACAACTCAATTTACTCTAAACCGCTTTGTGTACTTAGTTTCCTAAATGGTAAAAATATTTCTAATGAAAAATTTGGGTTAAAAAAAAATCTCTGTGAGACTCTGTGTTCTCTGAATCCTGTGGTAAAACAGTTTGGGTTTTTTCATACCTCTACTCCAAAATCTATCTTAAGTACTTCCTTCAATCCTTCTTCAAAAGTTCTCGGTTTATACTCCGGCATGAGACTTTTTAAATAAGCAATGTCTGTTCTTTTCTCATACATACCGTCCGGTTTTGATGTATCCCATTTTATAGGTTTATCAAATTCAAAAACTCGCTGCGCTATTTCAATAAATTCTTTGATTGAATAATCGAATCCGGTACCTATATTTACAATTTCGGGCTTATTATAATTTTCCATTAAAAAAATGCACACATCGGCACAGTCATCTACATAAAGAGCTTCACGTCTCGGTTTACCGCTTCCCCAGAACATAAGCTCTGTCCCGTCTCTCTGCGCATTCACAAACTTCTGAATCATCGCGGCGATAAAGTGACTGTTTGTGAGATCATAATTATCATTCGGTCCGTAAAGATTTGTTGGCATAGCCGCTATTGCATTTATTCCGTACTGTTGTCTGTAAAGCTGACAGGCGATAATTCCCATACCTTTTGCCACTGCATAGCCCTTGTTAGTTTCTTCAAGAGGTCCGTGCATGAAACGGCTTTCATTTATCGGCTGAGGATTTTCTTTTGGATAAATGCAGGTCGAGCCTGTATATAAGAGTTTTGTTTTGGGAGAAAAGTTTTTCAGTGCTTCTATCACATTCAGAATCATCATCGCATTCTGGTAAAGAAAATCCGCCTGACGTGAATTATTGGCGAGTATTCCACCGACCAATCCTGCAACCATGTAAACATTGTCCGGTGATTCTTCCCTGAAAAAATTTTCAACATCTTCCTTTTTTAGAAGATCAAAACCGTCTTTGCGTGACGGAGTCAATATGTTTTCGTAACCTTTGCTTTTCAGCTGCCTTACTATTGAGCTGCCGAGCATTCCTGTTCCGCCGAATACAGCGGATTTTTTGTGTGAGTTCATTTTTAGAAATGTCAGACGTCAAATGTCAGACGTCAAACGATTGAAATTATACTTAGAATTTTTGTTTATTATTTTGCGTTAAGAATAAAAGTTGATAATTTTGCAAATAACAGATTTAAAATTTGGTTAACAGCTGATGCTGAAAATTCATCTAGATAATTTAATTCTTGACAAATCTCTAATTGTGTATCAACTTCAACCAGAGAAGATCTTGAAATTTCAAAAAATCTCTTTCTTTCAAATACAGATTTCCTTGCACATCCTTCCGCCAGATTTGAGGCTATTGAAACGGAAGCTCTCCGTAATTGGCTCGTTATTCCAAACAGTTCTGATTTAGGAAAGTTTTCAGTTAGTTGATATATTATTTTAGTTAATTTAATACTTAACTTCCAAACTTCTAATTTTTTATGACTTAAATTCAACATAGTAATATCTCCTCATTTTCATAATTTTAAAAACGCATTAAATATAGTCTAAATCTTTATCTAATTCAATATTACCTCTGACGTCTGACCTCTGACGTCTGACCTCTCACGTAACCACCATCACCCTTCTCTCAGTCATCTCTTCAATCGCATATTTCACGCCTTCTCTTGAATTTCCGGAATCTTTTAATCCTCCGTATGGCATTGAATCCATTCTATAAGTAGAAACATTATTTATTATCACCCCTCCTGTCTCGATGTTATTGAAAGCATAAAATGCATTGTGGATATTTTCAGTGAAAACTCCCGCCTGCAAACCATACAATGAATCATTCACTTCATCTACAGCTTTTTTGAATTCACTGAACTTTGTAAGTGTAATCAAAGGCGCAAAAACTTCTTTCGAATTTACATCCATGCTCTTAGTTGTATTAATCAGAATGGTCGGTTCGAGCACTGCCTTCTTTCTGTTTCCGCCCGTAATTACTTCAGCTCCCGACGCTACTGCCGATTTTATCCATGATTCAATCTTCTTTGCGTCACTTTCTGTTATCATTGAAGCTACATCCGTATCATCATCAAACGGATTTCCTGCTTTCACTTTTTTTGTTTCTTCAAGAAGTATTTTTTCAAATTCATCATATATCTTTTCATGCACAAAAACTCTTTGAACTGAAATACAGCTCTGACCTGCCTGCCCGAATCCACCTATGACAATTTTTACTGCCGCATTTTTAATATCGGCTCTTTCATCAACTATCACGCCTGCATTTCCTCCAAGCTCCAGAGAAATCTTTTGACGGTTAATTTTCTTTTTTAAATCCCACCCTACTGCCGAACTCCCGGTAAAGCTTATCATCTTTACTCTTTCATCTGAAATAAAATTTTCAATCTCACTTCCGGATGAAGTAACAACATTCACGGGACAATAATCCAAATTTAATTCACCGCAGCTTTCTTTTATTATTTTTACAATCTCAATTCCGCACGTCAAAGATGCTGACGCCGGTTTTAACAGAACTACATTTCCGGATGCCAATGCAGGTGAAAGCTTGTGAGCAACTAAATTAACCGGAAAGTTCCAGGGAGTAATCGCCAGTATTAAACCGACAGGAAATCTCCTGACTATACCTGTAACATTTTCCGAGCCTTTCAGAAGATCGAGGCTTAAGACTTCCCCTTCAATTCTCTTTGCTTCTTCACTGCCAAGTTTAAATGAGAGAACAGCCCTGTCAATTTCAATTCTTGAAAACTTAACCGGCTTGCCTGTCTCTGATGTAATCAGCTTTGCAAGCTCATCCTTTCTTTCCGAAATTTTTCTTGAAATTTTTTCGAGAAGATCTGCTCTTAAATAAACTGGAGTGTTTTTGAATTTCTGAAATACCCCGGTTAAATAATTTAATGAAGAATTTATGTGTTCCTTATCTGAGCGATAAACTTTCTTTGCAACTTCACCCGAATACGGATTTCTGATTTCAACAATTTCACCGGAAGAAACAAATTCGTTTCCGGTTAAAAATTTTTCTATTTGCATTTAAAACAAAATAATCATTTCAATATTTATTTAATATTCATTGCTGTCCAAAAAATTTTATATATGCCGGTACAGTCCAAGACGTTTTTAAATTCTAATAAAAACTTTTATTCGATTAGAAAATCAAAGTAAAATATAAGTGGCGTTGAAGCAACCCCACCCTGCCCTCCCCTTTGAAAAAAAAAGGGGAGGGTTAGGGACAATGCCAATAAGTTAATGATTTTTTTACATCCTTAGAATTTTCCTTTCCAAATTGGGAGATTGGGGACGAGCAGGTTTAAACCTTATTTTTTTCTCTAAACCTTAATAGAAATATCCGAACCGGTGATAACCTTATTACCTTATTACCTTATTACTTATTCCTTACCTTCCTTAAAAATTACAATAAGGTAATATGGTTAGAACTAGTAAAGATTTTTTTCTATTAAGGTTAAAAAAAAATATAATAAGGTTCTCTTTTATCTGGCTCAATTTAATAAAAAATCAAACCAAAGCATGTATCCTTCGTTTGCACAGAAGACTACAGAAAAAATTTTAATATTACTTTCTTGTGAAATCTGGTTGCAAAAAATTACCTTCAAGACTCAAGGTCTACCTCGAAATCCCGATAACTCACAGTCTGTGGGTTTAGAGAAGGAGTGGGCTGAAATTTCCTTAACTTAATGGTATTGGGGCTAGGGAGGGGTTTATTAGAATTTATTCTGTTTTTTTATAAGGGAAAATGAAATTTGAAGAAAGGTCTTACTTATAACCTTTCTTAAAAATAATACGGTCAGCAAACGAAAACAAAAATATGCATCCCATTACGAGTAAGATAATTATTCCTGTCTGAAAATCGAAAGCGAATCCGAGATTCTCGGTTGTAAAAATACTGATGGCTTCAATGCTGTTGGAGAATTTATCAATTAAACTGTTAAAAATACCGGCGTCTTTACTTTCTTCATTAGAACTCAAGACAAATGCAAATAATACAACAAATGCTGCAAGCAGGGAAACAACACCGCCAATTATAAATTTCGCTACTTTGAAAGTCTTCACATCTTCTTTTTCAAACTCTTTTGCAAGTTCAACTCTCTTAATCATCTCAAAAGTAAAGTCCTGCGAAGTATGATCCTCCAGCGAATACTTTATCTTATCATCTAAGAATGAATCGAGATTTCTATTTTTGCTGTCGTCCGGCAT
Organism: uncultured Ignavibacteriaceae bacterium; assembly: GCA_964399995.1. GTDB lineage: Bacteria > Bacteroidota > Ignavibacteria > Tepidaquicellales > Tepidaquicellaceae > JAGPCH01. The sequence continues at coordinate 12,875 of CAYNTN010000027.1, read as the reverse complement.
TTGATTAAAGATACTATAAAAATTGCTGATTTTAAAATTAAAATTCTTCATACATATTGCAGGATTTCTTCTTCGGAATATTTTTTTAGTATGATTTCTTTAAGCTTTGCTTTTGCCCTGAAAATCCGGTTTTTCACTGTTCCCATGGGTAATTTAAGTATGTCCGAGATTTCTTCATGTGAAAGGTCATTAATGTAGAACATTGTCAGAATAATCGAATACTGCTCCGGAATATTGTTAATATAATTTTGTATAATACCCTGAATCTCCGCTTCGCTTAATTTCTTATCCGTATTAATTTCGTGTCTCTCTTCATATACATTTTTGTCTATTTCCGATTCATAATACTTTTTCAGCAGGTCATCTCCCTCTTCAAAATTTGAATCATCTACATCTATCGAAACTATGCTGAACCTGTGTGCCTTTAGCTTCTTGTAATTATCAATTGCCGTATTATAAACTATGCTGTAAAAGTAAGTTGAAAGTTTGGAGCGCTCCTCAAACTGATTTCCCGTAATTGCTTTATAAAGTTTCAGAAAAGCTTCCTGCAAAGTATCTTCGGCTTCTTCTTTGTTCTTAAGTATTTTCATAATGAGCGAGAATGCTTTATCCTTCAACTCGTCTGCAATAATTCTGAATGATGCTGTATCACCCTTCTTTATGCTTTCGATAATTTCACTGTAGGACACAGACATTTCAAAAATTTGTTTATACAATTTGTTAAAAATCAATTTGAAAAGCAAATTGATTTTTAAATTTCGTTTCTCCCGATGAGCTTGATTTTGCCGTTCACAGTTTCAATTTTTATGTCAACGTTTGATTCACCGGTTCCGAGTTTTCCTTTTAAGGATTTCTTTTCTCTGTCTTCTATTCTGAACTGCAGGTTCTCATCCGTGATTCTGCCGTTAAGAGTTTCCGCCCTCAGGTTTGCATTCATGAAATTATTAAGATGAAGCGTAACGCTGCCGTTAATTGTGCTGATGTCCATCCCTCTTGTTGAATCAATTTCTCCCGAAAATGACCCGTTAGTAATTTCACAATGCATTCTTCCTGTATAATTATCCATGTCAACTCCTCCGTTCACGAGATCTATTGTTATATCATTGTTCAAATTATTTGAAGAGACATTACCATTAACATTTTCAATTTCTATATCCAGATTCGCCGGAATGGTAATTTCAAAATCCACTCTCCGATCCCTTCCCATATTGAACTTAAAAATACCGTCTTCACCGCTTCTGTTTATCTCAGTTGAAATCTCAATAGTATTGCTGCCTGAATCAATGCTTATCCCGATTTCATCGAACGGTGTATTCAGATATTTCTTTTTAACTTTTATTTCCTTGTTTGCTTTAACGGTTACGGTTCCCGAATCACTTCCGCGTAAAATTTTGATATCCCCGGTTATATTCTCTATTTTTATTTTAGTCTTTCCGGCGGTATTGACCTGATGCTGTTCTGACTGTGACTTCAGATATCTCTTTCCCATAAAACTGCATCCGTTTACGCTTACAATTATTCCAAGACAAATTATTAATAAAACTATTCTAGATTTCATAATATTAAAATTATTTATTTACTTAAATTTGAGCGTTGGTATTATTTTGGCTTTTTATTTTAGCGCTGACTATCGCATAGTAGACCAGGAATCCCAGACCTGCACAAAGCACAATCATGCCCATCATTACTCCTTCTTCTATATCATACATATCTTCAAACAGGTTTGCAAGAAAAATTCCTCCTCCAAGAAATGTTAATAATATTCCCCATTTTAAAGATGAATATGGGTTTTTTGGTTTTGTGTTTGCATCGGCAAAGTATGCCTTCACTTCATCCGGTGTCAGACCTTTTTCAATGAGCCGCATCCGCTCCCTGTGTTTTGTGTAAAGCCACCAGAATATGATGACTCCCGGTATTCCGAATGTAAATACTATTGCTACCACCGGAATGAATGATTCTATTGCATGATCCATTTTTTTACTCCTGTTTTTTAAATTTAATTAGGTTAATTATTTATTTATTTATATTGTGATTTCTTTATTGCGATTATGAACACTATTACGAAAGTTACTCCTATTATTAATGCTGATTCCAACATTTTGCTTACTGTTAGTTACAGTTTATGACTGAAACGTGAGCGAAAGGTTTCAAGAAATATGATAAATTTTTTGATTCTGTTAATAAATATTAGTAGTTTCAACAGAAAATGAAAATTTGTGAAAATTGTATTTACTTATAAAATATTTAATATTAGGATTTTTTTAGCTATTTTAGTATTAGATTTTTAATTAATCATTTTAAGTTTTCATGAAAGGATGGAAAATTAGTTGAAAGAATTAACAACAAAAGTTTTACTTGGGGATTCAAGAGATCTATTAAAATCATTTGACGATGAAACTATAGATTTAATAATAACCTCACCTCCATACGCCGATAGAAGAAAAAATACTTATGGAGGAATAAAACCGGAAAAATACGTTGATTGGTTTCTGCCAATCTCAGCACAACTTTTTCGGGTTCTTAAATCAACAGGTACATTCATCTTAAATATAAAAGAAAAAGCTGAGAATGGGGAGAGAAGTACATATGTTATAGAATTGATTTTAGCATTAAGAAAGCAAGGATGGTTATGGACCGAAGAATTTATCTGGCATAAAAAAAATAGTTATCCAGGAAAATGGCCTAATCGGTTTAGGGATTCCTGGGAAAGATTACTTCAGTTTAATAAGAGTAAAATTTTTAATATGTATCAGGAGAAAGTAATGGTTCCGACAGGTGATTGGGCAAGAACAAGATTAAAGAACCTTTCTTCAATAGATAAAACCAGAGATGTTTCAAAAGTTGGAAGTGGATTTGGCAAGAATATTTCAAATTGGATAGAAAGAGATAAAGCATATCCGACAAACGTGTTGCATATGGAGCCGGAAAAATATTATTCAAATGTTTTACATATGGCTACAGAATGCAACAATAAAGATCATAGCGCTGCGTTTCCTGAGGAACTGCCAGAATGGTTTATTAAATTATTTACCGAAGAATTTGACACAGTTTTAGATCCTTTTATGGGTTCCGGAACAACATTAAGAGTCGCTAAAAAAATGAACCGAAACTCCTTTGGTATTGATATAATTCCTGAATATTGTGAAATGGTTAAGAAAAGAATAAAAGATACAGAATATCTTCTATTGGAACCGGATTTAAAATCAAATTATGAAAAAACTAAATCTAAAAGACGTATCAAAATACGTTGAAAAAAATATTGAGATCTTTCATAAAAAAAGAATAAAAGCATTAGATGAATTAAAACTCAAAAAAGTCCTATCCAAAAAAAATCCTTATCTTTTTAAAGCAAAATATATTCTAACTACACAAGATATCATAAAAAGCCTGACAGATGCTTTTATTTCTTCTCAAGAAGAAGCTATATTCGGAGATTGGCTCGAAGGTTTGGCAATTTTTATAAACGCGAAAGTTTACAAAGGAAGGAAATCAGGAATTCCAGGAATCGATTTAGAATTTGATGATAGTAACAAACGATATATCGTTACTATTAAGTCGGGTCCAAACTGGGGGAATAGCAGCCAAATAAATAAATTAATTTCAGATTTTAAAACAGCAAAGAAAACTCTTAGAACAAGTAATTCAAATTTAAACATTGTAGCGGTTAATGGATGCTGTTATGGGAGGGATAATCATCCAGATAAAGGAGAATATTTTAAATTTTGCGGACAAAAATTTTGGGAATTTATTTCAGGTGATTCAAATCTTTATATTAAAATAATCGAACCGATTGGATTTAAAGCTAAAGAAAAAAATGAGGACTTTTTAAAGTCTTATTCTAAAATGATTAATCTGTTCACAGTAGAATTCGCAAATAATTTTTGTAAAAATGATGGTACAATAGATTGGGAACTGTTGGTAAGATTTAATTCCTCAATTCAAATAAAATTAGTATAATACTTTTCCCTTTAAAATTTGAAATTTACCTGCAGACCAATAGAAGCAACCGACGAAGAAGAAACTTTCGAAATGATAGAAAATCTTTACAAAGAAGATCCGGTCAACAAACCAATGACGAAGGAAAAGATCAGGAACACGTTTATAACACTAAGATCTCTTCCTGATAAAGGCTGCATTATGGTAATTGAGATTGACTATAAGATTGCCGGCTACTCAATATTAATCAATTTTCACAGCAATGAATTCGGAGGCAATATCGTATTTATAGATGAATTATATGTTAAGGAAGAATTCCGAAGTAAAGGCATCGGAACAAACTTCATCCGTTATCTGAAGGATACAAAATTTGGAAATGCAGTCGCGTTACAGCTCGAAGTCACTCCCGGCAATACAAAGGCAAGAAAACTTTACGAATCCCTCGGATTTCAATTACACAAGAATGACACACTCACTTGTGAATTATAATTAAGAAAAATGACTGATTATCTAAAATATGAACTCACAGACAGAAATGAGTTTATAAATATTTTTTGACGAGCTTCTGCTATGGAGCGCACCGTTAGGACTCTTTATATTAAATGTGCGAAAACGAACTCTCATCTTTTGATAGTAATAAGAGGAAGTATCCAAAGTCAACGGTTAAAAACGGCAGTACTGTCCAAAACGTTTTTAAATTCTAATAAAAACTTTTATTCTATTAGAAAATCAAAATAAAATATAAGCGGCATTGAGGCAACCCCACCCTGCCCTTCTGTTCTTCAATGGTGTATTTATTAAAAAGCTCTTAACCGGTAACATATATAATGATTCAATAACGTTACGAAATTATTGTCGTGTACTTAAAAAGAAAAAATATGAAAAAATATGAAATATTAATTTCGAAGATTCTCACTCAAATCTAAATTTCTAAAAAGTTATATTTGTTCATTAACCCAAAATGAATTCTCTCAAAGCCTTAATTCCCTATCTTAAGAAGTACAAAAAAAAATTATATACCGGTTTTGTATTTATAGTTTTATCCAATGCAAGCGATGCTTTTTACCCGCTTGTCATAGGCGCTGCCATTGATGATCTGACGAAAGGGACTTTGAGACATAATATGCTGACTTATGCTTTGGTAGGAGTTGGTGTTGTGATTGTTAGAGGAATTTTTCTTTTCATGACAAGGCAGTCGCTGATAATCACATCGCGCGAAATCGAAAATGACCTGCGGTATGATTTCTTTGCACATCTGCAAAAACTGTCGAGAGGATTTTACAACACGCGTTCAACAGGCGATATCATGGCTCACGCAACGAATGACATCAGTAATGTCCGCAACTTCGTTGGTCCGGGAATAATGTATTCAATACAGACTTTCACCAGGATTGTTATAACTTTGTTTGTTCTTTTTTCTATTAGTCCTTCGGTTACACTAATTGCCTTAGCGCCTTTGCCTCTAATTACATACATTGTATTTAAAGTCGGGAAGCTTACATTCCACCGTTCGCTCAGGGTATATGAAATTTTTTCCGATCTGACAACAAAGGCACAGGAAGTATTGTCGGGTATCAGAGTTGTCAAATCTTATGTTAGGGAAAAAAACGAGTCTGTCGAATTTGATAAAATTTCCTATGACTATCAGAAAAAAAATTTACTGCTGGCAAAAGTTCAGTCGTTCTCATTTCCGATGATGTTCCTGCTGACAAGTTTATCGGTAATAATTGTAATCTACTTCGGAGGCATACAGGTGATGAACGGTAAGATGACAATCGGAAATATCTCTTCTTTCCTGATTTATCTCGGACAGCTTACATGGCCGATGATTGCTTTCGGCTGGATAATAAATCTTGTTCAGAGAGCAGCACCGTCCATGCAGAGACTGATGAACATAATAAATACAAATCCCGATATTTCAGATAGTGAAATCACCGACAGAGATATTACTCAAAACAATATCGGGGGAGAGATTGAATTCCGGAATGTCTCATTTAAATATCCGCTGGCGAACAGCTTTGCACTGAAGAATATTAATCTGAGAATAAGGAAGGACTCGACATTGGGTATAATCGGACACACTGGTTCCGGGAAGAGCACGCTGGTAAATCTTATCCCAAGGATATGGGATGTAACGGAAGGAAATATTTTCATTGACGGGTATGAGATAAAAAAAATTCCCCTGAAAGTGCTGAGAGAATCCATCGGAATCGTTCCGCAGGAGTCTTTCCTGTTTTCGGATACAATAGAAAGAAATATTGCTTATTCCAGTGATAAAATCATAGAGAGCGAAGTGTTTGAGAATTCACGTATAGCAGGGCTTTATAAAGATGTGAACGGATTTCCGGATCAGTTCAGGACAATTCTTGGGGAACGCGGTATTACATTATCCGGAGGTCAGAAGCAGAGAACTTCAATTGCCCGCGCAATTTATAAGAAACCGAAAATACTGATACTGGATGATTCACTTTCGGCGGTTGATACAAAAACTGAAGAGGAAATTTTACAGGAGCTGAAAAAAATTATGAATAAGAGAACGAGCATCATTATTTCACACAGAATTTCATCCATTCAGAATGCAAACAATATTATTGTATTGGATAAAGGTGATATAAAAGAAGAAGGAACACACAATGAATTAATAGCTCTGAACGGAATATATTATGATATTTATCTGAAGCAGCTGCTGGAAGAAGAGATAAAGGATTTTTGATTGGTTTATAACTTAAAACTACAGACCGGACTTACCTTAAATTGAAAATCTAAATTCCAAAATATAAAATCAAAAATTTAAAAGTTGTCAGATCAAACTATAAATAAGTCCGAAGACGAAGTACTGACCAAGAAAGTTGATCCGAAAATAATGAGGCGGCTGCTTTCTTTCTTTAAGCCTTATACAAAGTATATAGTCATTGCTACAGTTCTCACTATTTCAATTTCAGCATTAGCAGCTCTGCGCCCCCGCTTGACTCCCATAGCCATTGATGATAAAATAATGAACAAGGACTTTCCGGGTTTGCAGTTTATTATACTGATAATGCTAGCAACTCTTGTAGTGCAGGGATTGATACAATACATCATGACTTATCTCACAAGCTGGATCGGGCAGAAAATAATTTATGATTTAAGGAAAAAAATCTTTGAACATATAATGACGCTTGATTTGAAGTTTTTTGATAAGAATCCTATAGGGAGGATTGTTACGAGAGTCACCGGAGACGTTGAGGTTTTGTTTGAAGTGTTTTCGTCGGGACTAGTAACGGCGTTCGGAGATATATTCCTTATTATATGGATATTGTATTTTATGTTTGAACTCGATTTTAAGTTGGCGCTTGTAACGCTATCCGTTCTGCCGGTTCTGATCATTGCAACTTCTATTTTCAGAACGAAAGTAAGAGAGTCTTACCGAAGAATCAGAATTCTAATAGCCAAATTAAATTCATTCATACAGGAGCATATTACCGGAATTACAATAGTCCAGTATTTTTCTAAAGAGCAACGAACTACCGAAGAGTTTGAAAAAATAAACAGAGAGCATACTGAGCAGAATAAAAAGAGCGTGTTTTATTATGCAGTGTTTTTTCCTGTTGTTGAATTGCTCGGCGCTGTTTCAGTCGGGCTAATAATCTGGTACGGAGGGGGACAGGTAGTTCAAAATGCCGTTTCAATCGGAGTTTTAGTTTCATTCATACAATTTACTGAAATGTTTTTCAGACCCATCAGAGATCTGTCTGAAAAATATAACATACTTCAGACAGCAATGGCATCAAGTGAAAGAATTTTCGCATTGCTTGATGAGAAACCGGTTATAACTGATTCGGCAGTGACGGAAAATGTAAAAGATATCAAAGGCAGGATCGAATTTAAGAATGTGTGGTTTGCATATAATGATGAAAACTATGTTTTGAAAAATGTGTCATTCGTGATTGAAGCAGGCGAGAAAGTTGCTTTTGTCGGAGCAACAGGTGCCGGTAAAACTACCATTATCAATTTACTTTCGAGATTCTATGAAGTAAATAAAGGAGAAATAACAATTGACGGAATTAATATAAAAGATATTAAACAAAGTGAGCTCAGAAAAAATATTGGGATTGTTTTACAGGACGTGTTTCTATTTTCCGGAGATATTAAATCTAATATAACCTTAAATAACATGGAAATTAATATTGAAACCGTCGAGAAAGCTGTTGACAATGTTGGACTCAGACATTTTATTGATTCGCTTCCTGATAAATTAGATCACAAGGTAAATGAAAGAGGAGCAACATTGTCTGTAGGACAAAAGCAGCTGATTTCGTTCGCAAGGGCTTTGGCTTATGATCCGAAAATTCTTATACTTGACGAGGCGACTTCAAGCGTGGATACTAACACCGAAATGCTGATTCAACATGCAATTCAAAAGCTGATCGAGGGAAGGACTTCAATCATTATCGCTCACCGGCTTTCTACCATACAGAAATGTGATAAGATCATAGTAATGCATAAAGGAGAAATCAAAGAAATGGGAACACACCAGGAATTGCTCGAGAAAGGGGGTTTGTATTATAAGCTTTATCAGCTACAATATAAAGAAGAGAACGTTTGACGATTTGGAATTTGGGATTTCGGATTTGGAATTTAGATTCTGATTTTGATTGTTTAATTTTAATTTTAATTCTTAATTTTTGATATTTAACTTTTTGATTTATATTAACATGATCTTTCTTATGAATGATGTTTAATAGAAAAAATTCCAAATCCGAAATTCCAAATTGAGTCAAATCAAAGTCAAATCCGAAATTCCAAATTAAAAGGTCTTTAATAAAAAACCAAAGTTGAGTATTTTTAAAAATTCTTTAAATAATTTCGAATCAATATGATTAGTTTTAAAACATTAGTTTTATTTATTTTCATTATTCCCGGTTTAAGTTTTGCACAGCAGAAAAAAATCGTTTATTGCTCAAACCAGACACCATCAGAGTACATACAGATTTTTACAATGAATGAAGACGGATCGGATAAGAAACAAATTACTGACATTTCGGAAAACTGCATGAAACCTCAGTGGTCTCCTGACGGGAAGCAGATAGTGTTTTACTCGGACAGAGGTTACGTTTATCTCATAAGAGATCATGAATCTCCAAAAGCAGCACAGCCGTTTTTTCTATGGACGGGTTATTATCCTTCATTCCTGCAAGGTGATCAGATCATGTTTAATAATGAAGTTGATGAAGTTCTTTCTATAATGGTGATTGATACTTCTTCTTTCGGATCGGAGGCGCAGCTTTTATCCGACGGAGGATATTCCAATATGCAGACAGTTTCAGGTGATGGAAATAAAGTTTATTTCTCCGGCTTTGTAGGCGGTTATAAATGCATAATGGTAGCTGACCTTAATGATTCAACAGATAATTATATTACAAAAATAAGTAAAAACAATGAAGCAAATTTAGAGCCGGATGTATCGAAAGACGGCAGTAAAGTAGTTTATGCCAGCTTTAATGATAATCTGCAGGGAACAATCAGAATTCTTGAAAACGGCACAGAGACCGCTTTGAGCAAAGGTCTTCCCAGTTCGAATGTACCCAGATTTTCACCTGACGGTCAGAAGATTGCATTTGTTGTAATAAACGATGCAGATGTTTCCTTATACATAATGAATTCGGACGGCAGCGGGAAGAATAACCTTAATGTAAAAGGAGGAAACGTGGGAACATTTCAATGGATGGATAATGACAGAATTGTTTATGATGCAGGAACAGAATCAAGAACAATTATTGGGGTAATCAATGTAAACACCGGGGAGAATGAAATATTAGCAGAAGGTGGTTTTAATCTGCAGCCGAGTTTTCAAAAATAATTTAAATGCAGATCCGATCAAGAAGTGATTTAATATTTAGGTTGAAGATCACTTAGTAAATTATCCGTTTTAAAAAATTAGATTTCAAAGAAAACATTTTGGATTGATGTGAAATCACTTGAAATCACTTATTTTTCCGTTTTCTAATTATCTTGTTTTTGTAAACCATCGTTCATATTTTGTTATAAATGAATTATATAAGTTATTTAATCTATTATAATCATTTATTTCAAAGGGAAATCATTTTACGGCTGAAAAAACCTTTTGAAAATAAATGCGAAAGAGTAAGAAAGCAAAAGTGTATCTGAATCAAGATACACTTTTTTGTTTATATACCGCAAATGAAAGTCAGTATAAAGAAATTCTTTAATGAAAAAGAAATATTATCCGCAGAGAAGTTTTATGAATTTATTAATAGAATTAAAATCATTGTCTTTGTTCCTCACAAGTTTGTTGAATTGGTAGCTGCTGAAATGTCCGCAGCAGGCGCGGGAAGAATAGGCAATTACGATATGTGTTCCTTCAGAACGGAAGGTATGGGATCATTCAAACCTAATAGAAAAGCAAAGCCGTTGCTGGGAAAAAAGAATCATCTGTCTAAAATCGAAGAGGTAAAGCTTGAAATGGAATGTGATCCGGATAATGTGAACAAGGTTATAGATGTATTGCTGAAGACTCATCCTTATGAAGAAGCAGCTTATGAAGTTTATAATTTTAAAAAAAGGAGCAGGAAGAGCACAGGTGTAATTATTAATCTAAAGTCAAAAGTGAAACTGCAGGAATTATTCAGAAGGATGAATACAAAATTGACAGGAGAAGATCTGAGCTTAAGCCATACATTTAAAAAAATGATAATCACTGATTCTGATGTAAGCGAAAGTGTTATTTTGTCTGCGGGATTTACAGGCAGTGATTATCTTATTTCAATATCAAATAAAAACTTTAAACTTTTTAAATTATAAATGAACGAAAACAAAATTAACGAGAACCCTGCAGAGGAAAAGTTAAATTCAAATAAAGAAGAAGCCGCTGATTCCGGTTCAGAAAGAGATTTATCCGGGAATGGAAATCCAGATTCAGAAAATACCAATACTGTGAATTCTGAAGAGGAAGTTTCTCAAAACTTAAATCCTGATTCTACTACGGAAGCAATTGAAAATTCAGTATCTGAAATTACGGAAGAAGATGCAGGTCCCAGGTTCCAGGAGTTTTTTAATGAAATAGTTGAGGAAAATAATCCTAAATTAACTGACACGCTGCTTTCTTTTTATGAATTAAGAAGCATAGATGAAGAGCTGACTGACATCGAGGAGGAAAAAGGTGATCTTCCAGATAAGATTGCATCTATTAAATCAGAAATCGGGTCCATTGAAAAGAATCTTGATGAAAGGAACCGGATACTTTCGAAACTTGATGAGGAAAGATCCGGATTAGCTGCAGAAAACAATTCCTATGAAGAAAGAATTAACAAGTATGATGAGCAGAAGTATGATGTGCGCTCCAATAAGGAGTATGATGAAATCGTAAAAACAATAGAGTCGTTATTCGAGGAAGTAAAAAAGAATGAATTAAGACTGAAGGAAATAGAAGAGAATCATACGAAGCACAGCACAGAAGCAGAAGCACTTGCAAATAAATCTAAAGAGCTGTCTGCTGAATTGACCGAAAAGCAAACTCTTCTGGATGAGCTCAATGAACAGTTTAAAACCGAGGAAACTGCGCTGAAGGAAAAGAGAAACTTACTTCTGGAAAAAATCAGCGATGCCGACAGGACGCTTTATGAAAGAATAAACAACTCATATAAAGGTGAGGCTACGGCAATTGTAAGGAAAGGAAACTGTTCAGGCTGTTACAACTCCATTCCTCCGCAAAGAGTGATCGAAATAAAATCCGCAGAGAAGATATTTACATGTCAGTCATGCGGAAGAATTTTAATTGCCGAAGAAATATTATCATCACGGGATAATTAATTTGGAAAAAGTAATTAAAGTATATACTGACGGAGCTTCTAGAGGAAACCCGGGATCTGCTGCAATTGGAATTGTAATTCAGGATGAATCGGGAAAAGATATTCAGCTTTATAAAAAATTCATCGGTGAATTCAGTAATAACGTTGCCGAATATACTGCGCTGGTTGAAAGCGTCCGGTTACTTAAAAATCTCAGCATACAGTTTGATGAAATAAATTTTTACTGTGACAGTGAACTTGTTGTTAAGCAGATCAAGGGTATTTACAAGATTAAGCATAAAGACATGATAAAGTTATCTTTGGATTTCTGGAAAGAAATTAACTCTCTGAAAAAGAAATTTTCTATATCACATATTTCACGTGAGGAAAATAAATCTGCTGACAGACTTGCCAATGAAGCACTGGATGAAAGCAGAATTGATCCGGTTGACAGGAGTCTGCTTCTAAGCAAGAGATAAAATGCCTGTTCAATTATAAACTCAAGTTGAGCGGTTTTTCTAAAAAAGTTAGAATACGCCACGAATTTGCACTAATTGTCGCGAATTAAAAGAAATGATTTTCGTGTTCATTCGTGTGAATTTGTGGCAAAAAACAAATTTCAATTATAAAAGCGGTCAACTTAAGTTATAAAATTGAAATAACCTGCACCTAAATGTTAAGTTGTATTTTTGTTCTTAAATAATCATAAATCTGTTCAGTTGCAGACAATCGCGCTGTCCCGGCTTTACGGGATGTGAGGAAAGTCCGGACTCCGCTTGAGCAGGGATACCGGGAGAAATTCCCGGGTTTTGTGAATGCAAATTCATAAAACAGAAAGTGTCACAGAAAACATACCGCTTCGGAAAACCGGAGTAAGGGTGAAAAGGCAGGGTAAGAGCCTACCATCCGGAAAGTAATTTCCGGGATTGACAAACCTTATCCGGAGCAAGACCATGTAAAGGGAATGAAGAACTGCTCACTTCAATATTCCCGGGGTAGGTCGCAAGAATCCTGACAGTAATGTCAGGATAAGATAAATGATTGTCGTCCGCTTAGACGGAAACAGAATCCGGCTTATGTAACTGAACAGAGTTTTTTTATGAGATATGAGATATGAGATATGAGATATGAGATATGAGATATGAGATATGA